>JAKPJF010000074.1 GCA_029554345.1 Spirochaetota bacterium
AAATAAATCAAATTAAGGTGCAGAAATGAAGAAATCAGCAAATCCTATAATAAAAATCGGAACATATCTTGCTCTTGGATTTTTTACTGTAATTATCATTATAAATTTCGGAATGCCGGATTCCGGCGGATGTGCTTCAGTAGGCAAAAACGACGCCGCTTCCGTAAATGGTCAGAAAATTACCCAAATTCAGGTTAACCGTTTTATAGAAATGAGATTAAAAGAACAGGGAATGGAAATAACACCTGAAATTACAGCCAGGGTTCTCGACCATCTGGTAAGCATGGAACTCGATGTACAATATGCTAAAACTGCAGGAATTGATGTTTCGAAAGTTGCCGCAGATAAAATAATACGCAAAAGTTTCAGTGACGAAAAAGGCAATTTCAACGAAGATTCCATGAAACGTTTCATAGAAAGATTCAGATTTACACTCAAAGACTATCACCAGAGCATGAAAAAAGAACTGGTTAGATATGAACTCAATAAAATTATCGAATTCTCATCAGCTGTAAGCAAGGATGAAATTCAGTTTGCAAATATTATCAGAAACTCAGACTATCAAATCAAGTTTGTATTCATTCCAAACCGTGATCTTTCAGAAAGATATAAAGATAAAGTGAATGTTACAGAAGACGAAATATCAAAAGAACTTAAAAACAATCCAGCTGAAGTCAGAGACCCCGAAACAGACAGAGAAAGAATTAAAAACAAACTTCAACTGAAAAAACTTGAAGTAATAAAAGCAGAACTCATCAATTCTCTTAACTCCGTTTCCGAAAAAGGCGGGAAAATAGAAGAAGCGGCAGCAATACTCGGGACAAAAGTTATGAATTCCGCTCCTTACAAAATCGGCGCAAAAATTTCTGAAGAAAGCAATCAAGAGAATGTTTTGACCGGTCTTATGATGAGTGAGATTTATACCGACGGCATCATAAATCTTGAAGTCGGAAAAACATCTAAAGCAATAAATACAATTGATGGAATTTATGTTTTCACTCCTTCGAAAAAGGAACTTCTTCCGATCGATATCAAATCAGAAATAACCATTAAAAACGACCTCTTTTCTCAGAAAAAGGATTACATGTATGAAAAGCTGATTTCATCATTTTCAGATAAGGCAAAAATAAAAAAGAACAGAAAGATGTTTGAGAGTATAGAAAATTCTCAAAATCCTGAGAACTAATTTTTTAATTGATATTAAACCAAGGGCGTGATACTATCTGTTTAGTATTAAAGGAGATTTATACGTTTTATGAACATAAACGCTGAATACGTAAATCCTTTTCTTGAAGCAGCAAGTGCTGTTTTCAAGTCAATTATGAATGTCGATCTTCGCCGCGGCAAAATGATTATCAAGGAGAATCCTGAGCCGTCTCATGATGTAGCTATTATAATCGGGATCACCGGCTCGATTACCGGAGAAGTCGTTTACAGCATGGGCTATGAAATGGTTTGCAAAATTGCCGAAATCCTGATGCCGGGGCTTTCCGAAGAACAGATAAAATCCGAATATAAGGATATAGTCGGAGAACTCGCAAATATGATAACCGGAAACGCAATGAACTTGTTTGCCTACTCCGGAAAGCAGATAGACATCACAACACCAACGGTTGTCAGCGGAAAAGATTTTACAATTACTCTTGTAAAGCAAACTACTCTGAGCATCAATCTCTACAGTACAATCGGTCAGCTCGAAATGAACGTAGCTTTAAAATAATCAATCATTAAACTGATAATAAAAAAAGGCGGTAATAACCGCCTTTTTTTATTATCAAAATACCGATAAAATAAATTATCTTTCTTTTAGTTTTACAAGCCTTTCAACTGCATCTTTTACTGCAGAATCCTTGGAATTAACACAATAAACCGATTGCGGAACTAAAGGCCTGATTTTATTATGAAAAAGCTTATAGTAATTTGTCGTAAACTGAAGGTAATACCTGCCGTCCTTTCTTCCGAAGAAAAAATCGCCCATAATTGTGCTTCTATTATCAGGATCATAAATTTTTACGGTATAGCCGTGCTGATGTTTATAAATATCTTCGTTTTTATTAATTTTTTTCACAAGATCGGACATCGAACGCATTGTATAGGTATAATTCTTTGAGAATATCTCTCCTGAAATAATATCCTTTTTCATTGATTCAATATCATATACGAGATCCGATGTTGATTTAGGCAGAGAAATTATATTATTATTTTCAGGTCTGTCTGGATAATACTCATAAACTCTATCAATGCTGTTGTCGCTGTTATGGTCCTCAATCAGAATAATTTTTTTTTCTGAACCGACAAAATCGCCGACAATAATGTTTGTCTGATTATCAATAGACTGCAAAATAAAATAGTTTCTGAAATCTTTAGAAACAGGAAGAAGTCTTAACTTTTTACTATTCATCATTTCGGTCATAAGATCGGCTGAAACAAAAGCCGTCTTGCCCGAAATACCGGAGGATAAAACAACAACACATAATGTAAAAAAACTACTGAAAGCCTTTTCATGAAAATCTCCTCCAAAAATCAGCATAATTATCCTAGGAAGATTATAACTTCAACTAAAATAAAAGTCCAGATTTTTATTATTAATTATCAGACTGCCGCAGTATACCTTATGACTTTCTCATCGGGTGATTCATAAAACTTTGCGTTATTGATTTCAGAATCTATTTTTCTCGTACGCTTTTTGATGTTCAACGTGGTGCCGGGATATATTTTTTCTTTGATGATTATATAAGGCTCTTCTTCAAGTACAAGCCGCTGTTCAACCTGCATTCCCTGAATACCGAGCTCTTTTATGCGTTTATTAATATTTGAGACCTCTGAAAGAAGTTCAAGGCACTGTTTTTTCTTTATAGGAGGCAGAACTTCTATATATTTCTTAGGGTCTTCAAATAATCTTCCGCCGAAATTCGTTTTAATCTTTGTCATGACTTCTTCAAGAGATTCTTTCTTTGAATTAATTTCGATACGGATTGCATCCAATTCTCTTTCAAGTTCCAGATTGCGCCCTACCGTCAAAACAGTATTTGTTTCCTTAGATGATCCCGCAGAATTAGCCTCAATACGGTAAAGGGCAGATATTTCTCCGCCCATAATTTTGCCATGCTGACTGGTTACAAAAACCTTGCTGTTTGAATAAACCTTGCTGTTGATAATTGAATCTTCAATAATTACATCTCCTTTTGATTCGAGATGTGAATTTAGTACAAATTTAGCAGAAATTCCGCCTTCACTCTTAATTACTGCCGATCCCTTGCCGGATATGCCCATTTTAACACTTATTTTTCCGCCGGATTCGAGATATGCATCATCAACACTCTGATCAATAAAAATATCGCCTGTTGCTTTTACAGAAAAACCTGGTTTAACAGAACCCGTAATTCTGACTGATCCGCTGAAATCAATATTTCCGCTCTCATAATCAACATCGCCTTTAATTGTAGCTACAGCTCTTACATTAATCTTTTTTTTATCAGTCTCAAGACAACCGTCAATAGCCGACACGTAAATATCCGGGTCAGAACCTGATTGAACGATATTCTCGCCTCGCTGATAACCTTTAGTTTCTTCAATAACGGCAGCTGCTTTTTCACCGTAAATATCATAGCCGTCTGCAGCTTTTATTTCTTCAAATCTACGGAGCAATTCCTGACCCTTCGTAACCTGAACAATTGAATCAATTTCCTTAAAATCCATTCTGCCGTCTTCAAGCATCTTTCCGGCTTTTTTCCCAATTTCGACTAAAGGCGTAAAATACTCCGCCCTTCCATTAACAGGTTCTTTCGACTGAGCAACCTTCAATCTTGTAATAGAGCGGTTTTTGGGATCTATTTTCGACAATTCTTCTCTTAATATTTTCTCATCAACAGGCGTAACAATTTTATTCAGCTTAAGCACTTCTTCAATATCCGAATACGAAGGAAGCTGACCGGTTTTTGTCGGATGTATAAGATAGAATGCTTTTGTTTTTTCTTTGGTTATCTGAAACGGAACTATCAATCGCATAGTTTTAACTTTATCTAGAACAATAAAACCATAGTGATTGGCTCTATAAGATTTTGTTGATTCATCGAAAAAAATACCGCTGCCGATTTTAAATTGGAAATATGGAACTAAATGATAATAATTGATATGTTCTTTGTCAATATAACGTTTTGCATCTTCGGGACCAGTTGCGTCGACTATACGGGCAACAAGTTCATTTCTTAAAACAAAATTATTCGGAGATGAAAGTACAGAGGTTGTCTGACCGGATTCGTTAGTTGATTCGGTAAACATCTTACTGGCGCGATTGTCAAAATAAAATATTATTATCTTCATTTATACATCTCTGAAAACACAGCTTGTTTGATTATCGGACTTATTGTTCAATATTTCCAGTTTTTTAAGCAGAAATTAAAAAAAATTAACTGAAATTAGATGATAAACTAAGAAAAGATATCTATCATTTTAAGCATTCCGCGGGTGTTATGATACGGGCATTTCCAGAAACCGGCTTTTAAGGGATTGCCGAGATCATTTCGGTTTTTATCTACTCCGCTTATCCATTCACCATTTTCAAAATCAATTATATTATCTTTTATAAAATTGAACAATGAACTTACAGCTGAAAGGTATTTCTCATCTCCGGTTATCTTATATGCATATGCAAAAGCCGTCATTGCTTCAGTCTGAGGCCAGCCTTCTTTGTTGAAAACCTTTACAATATCTGCATCACCTTCGTAATAAACGGCACCATCGGAATCAACAGCATTAAGAAGAGCCCAATCGCACGATTCGATAAGAACATCTTTGGCAATAGAAATTCTTTTTTCATCCGAAAGATTCAATGCGGCATCATAAAGAAACCATGCAGTCTCAAGATTGAGTCCATACCATGTATAGCTGCTGAATTCAGTGAAATTTTCATTAGCAGTATACGAAAAATAACCGCCTTGATAGAATTTCATAATAATATCAAAACAGTCGGAAACAATATCTTTAAGGAAATCTGATCCATTGTTTCTCAAATAAGCTGTACATGACTCAATAACATGTACCTGAGCATTCAATGTCTTTATGGAATAATCAGTATTTTTATCTTTTGAATAATCATTTTTCAAAGAAGAAACATAGCCGCCGTTAACGGAGTCTTTAAGTCCGCCTTCAAGAAATCCGATTATTTCACATGCAAGATCAAAAACATCACGTCTTCTAGTTGCCGCAAAAAATTCATTAATCCCGTAAATAGCGTAGCATTGGCAATCTGTCATCTTAGACGTGTTAAGCGGTTTGCCTTCGGAAGTTATCGAGAAAAAAATTCCTCCGAATTCTTTGTCCCAAAAATCAGCATAAAGGGAATCATAAGCCATTTCTGCAATCTGCAAGTACTGTTTATCCTTAAACATATTGTAAGCTGCAGAAAAAGCCCATAATATTCTTGATTGAAGAATTCCACCTCTTTCGGCATCCGGATTGGGTTTTCCATTCCTGTCGATTTCGCCGAAAAAGGCGGAATTATCGGCTTTGACAGAATGCTTCATCCAAAATGAAAGAATATTGTCTTTGAGAATATCCCCGCACTCACGGACTAAAGCATTTCTGTCAATACTCATATTATTTTCCAAGCTCCACAACTACATTATGTTCTTTTCCGTCTTTCATATCAGGAATGATGCAGCCTTCAACAGCTTTGCCGTCAACGGTAATGGATTTAACACCATTGCATACGCCTGAATTCTTAACTTCGATATTGTATGTAGCTCCGCGGAATTTTCTTTTTACAGAGAAACCTTTCCATCCCGCAGGAATACAAGGGTTCACTTCAAGACCGTTATACGCAGGTTTGATACCAAGAATAAACTGCGTGATCGCATAGTAGTTCCAAGCCGCAGTTCCAGTAAGCCATGAATTCTTAGCCTCACCCGGTTTGAAAGCGTCTTTTCCGGCGATCATCTGAGCGTAAACGTACGGTTCAACTTTATGAAGTTCGGAAATCTCTTCTGTATAAGCCGGGCATATCTTTCTGAAATATTCCCATGCGGCTTCACCGCGTCCGAGAATTGTTTCACCGATAATTACCCAAGGATTGTTATGGCAGAAAATACCTGCATTTTCCTTATATCCGGCTGGATAAGTGGAAATTTCGCCGTATTCAACAACATACTCAGTAAACGCCGGATTATTGAGAACAATTCCGTGTTCGCAATCGAGATATTTTTTAACGGAATCAAGGGACTTCTGAACCATTCCTTCTTCAAGGCCGATTTTAGCCATTGAACACCAGCCCTGCGATTCGATAAAAATCTTGGCTTCGTTGTTTTCTTTACTTCCGACTTTTTTACCGTAGTAATCATAAGCACGGAGATACCATTCTCCGTCCCAACCGTGTTTCTTAACAGCTTCAACCATCTCGTTGATGAATTTTTCGGCTCTAAGAGCTTCTGCTTCATTTCCTATCTGACGGCAAAGTTCAACATAATCTCTTCCGTAAACAACAAATAGACCTGCGATCATCAAAGACTCTGCTTTGGAGCCTTCTGACTGGTTTTCTGTAGTCTGGAAGGATTCATTCGGATCCCATGAAAAGCAGTTAAGGTTGAGACAGTCATTCCAGTCGGCACGTCCGATAAGAGGAAGCATATGAGGACCGAGATTTTCAATTACATGGTTAAAAGAAACAGTCAAATGGTGGAAAAGTGTTTTTTCCGAACCCGGTTTATTATCAAAAGGAACTTTTTCGTCAAGAATCGAGAAATCACCGGATTCTTTAATATAAGCTACAGTACCGAAGATCAGCCACATAGGATCATCATTGAAACCGCCGCCAATATCATTGTTTCCGCGTTTAGTAAGCGGCTGATACTGGTGATAACATCCGCCGTCAGGGAACTGAGTAGACGCGATATCGATGATTCTTTCACGCGCACGCGAAGGAATCTGATGAACAAATCCTATCAAATCCTGATTTGAATCTCTGAATCCCATTCCTCTTCCGATACCGGATTCGAAGAATGATGCTGATCTTGAGAAGTTGAAAGTGATCATACACTGGTACTGATTCCAAATGTTCACCATACGGTCGAGTTTTTCCTCTCCGCTCTTAAGAACAAATTTATCAAGAAGATCATCCCAGTATTTTTTAAGTTCATCATAAGCAGCATTGACTTTTTCAACAGTATCAAATTTAGCTATAGTTTCCTTTGCTTTCTTCTTGTTGATTACGCCTTTAGACTGCCATTTTTCTTCTTTTTCGTTTTCAACATAACCAAGAACGAATACGAATTCTTTGGTTTCACCGGCTTTAAGTTCAACTTCAATATAATGAGAAGCTATAGGAGACCAGCCGTGAGCCTCTGACATTCCAGGTTTGCCGGAAACAACAACCTGAGGATCGCGGAACTCATTATAAAGACCGATAAAAGTTTCACGGTCAGTATCATATCCCTGAACAGGAACATTTACACTGTAATAAGCGTAATGATTTCTTCTTTCTTTATATTCGGTTTTGTGGTAAATTACAGAACCTTCAATTTCAACTTCACCGGTTGAGAAGTTTCTCTGGAAATTTTCCATGTCAGTTGCGGCATTCCATAGACACCATTCCTGAAATGAAAAAAGTTTAATCTTTTTTGTTTCTTTGTTATTATTGGTAAGTTTGACTTTCTGTACTTCTGCCCATGTTTTCAAAGGTACGAAAAAAAGAGTTTCTGCAGCTATGCCGTTCTTTTCTCCTTTTATGACAGTATAGCTCATGCCGTGACGGCATTCATATTTATCAAGATCGGTTTTGCAAGGCTTCCAGCTGGGGGACCAGACTGTTCCGTTATCATTGATGTAGAAATAACGCCCGCCGTTATCCATAGGTACGCTATTGTAACGGTAACGTGTTATACGGCGGAATTTTGCATCTTTATAGAAAGAATACCCGCCTGCTGTATTTGAAATAAGCGAAAAGAAATCTTCATTTCCGAGATAGTTAATCCAAGGCCAAGGAGTCTTAGGATTTGTTATAACATATTCCCGGGAAGCATCATCAAAATGTCCGAATTTCATTTAATTATCCCTTTTTAATAATATAAGACCACCCGTACATTTACGGGTGGTCTATTGTCAAATATAATAAACCATTATTTTTGATTTACTATTCTTTAACACCGCCGGTAAGACCTTCGATAAAATGTCTCTGAAAAATCAAAAACACTATCATAGGAACAAGAGCGGTTATAAAACCTGCAGTGATGATTACATCATAAGGTTTATTGAAATTTATACTGTCAATGAGCAAAATTCTGATCGGCAAAGTGAAAAAGTGCTCACTTCTTAAAACAATCATCGGCATAAGGAAGTCATTCCATATTACACGAAACTGTACAATCGCAAGAGCAGCAAGAGCCGGTCTTGAAAGTGGAAGAATAATATTCCACCAGATTTTCAAGTGACCAGCACCATCAACGCGAGCAGACTCAACTATTGAGAACGGAATTCTTATATAAAACTGTCTCAAAAGAAAGACCCCGAAAGCACTCATCGCGTATGGTAGAATAATCCCCAGCGGATTGTTTACCAAACCAATTTTTGATATTACTCGATATGCAGGCGCTATCATTGTAGCCATTGGAAGCATCATAGTACCGAGAATAACCATAAAAAGAACTTTTCTTCCTGGAAATTCCAAGTACACAAAACCATATGCACACAATGAGCATACAATTAATGTTAATGCAATCCCAGCACAAGTTACTAAAATCGACATAAGAAAAGCCAAGCCGACATTATGCGTAGTGAAAGCAGAAACATAAGAAGTTAAACTATATGACTGCACTGATTCCCAGATCGGCTTCTGAAAAAGAGCCGGCGGCACATTGAATATCTCAAACATAGGTCTGAATGAAGAATCACACATCCAGATTAATGGATAAAGATATATAAAAGCAACAGCACAAAGAAAACCGATTCCCAGCCATTCAAAAACAGTCAGCTTGGCATCTCTAAATCCGAATCTGTATAAAAGCGTTCCCGCTATTTTTTTACGAACTGACATTTTCAACACTCCTATTACTCGTCATTCGAACCGAAGCCGAAAGCTTTTAGCTGAATCAAGCTGAAAATAAAAATTATAAAGAAAACAACCCAACCTACTGCTGCAGCATAACCGAGTCTAAACTGCGAAGAAAATCCCTGATCGTAAATGTGAGCGATCATAGTCATTCCAGCGCCGCCGGGACCGTATGAGGCATTAGGAAACAGCATGAATACGAGATCGAAAAGCTGAAGTCCCCCGATGGCTGAAGTCACGACAACAAAAGTCAATGCCGGACGCATCATAGGAACGGTTATACGAAGAAGAGTTTTAATTCTTCCAGCTCCGTCAATCTTCGCGGACTCATACAATGTAGGATCGATTGTCTGAAGCTGCGACACAAAGTAAACCATGTGAAAGCCTGTCCACTGCCAAAAAGAGACAATGATAAGCAAAGGCATCGTCAAATTCGAATCCATCAAGAAATTATAAGTGTTTGGAAGATGAAGAAGTTCAAGTACCCAGTTTACGATACCCTGGTCTGGATTAAACAACATTCTAAACAAAAGAGCGATAACTACGGTATTAATCAACACCGGAAGAAAGAAGGCTGCACGAAGAGCCGACTGAACACGCTTGAGAGGAAGGCTATTCAAGATAACTGCAAGCACAAAGGCAACAGGAATCTGAGTTATTAGACATCCGCCGGTAAAAACAAAAGTGTTTTTCACCGCTTTCCAAAACGTTGGTGAACTGAGAACTTCTTTATAGTTCGCCAGTCCGATAAAATCACCTGGATTAAGTCCCTGTGAACTTCTGAAACTCTGGTAAAAACCATATGCAAAAGTGTAGAAACTAAATATCAAAAGGAGAAGCATGAAAGGAGCTATCAATGAATAACCGCTAAAAGCTTCCCGCCAGTAATTCTTATTATGTTTATGTTTTTTTTTCTGAGCAACTGAATCTGCCATTAATATCTCCTTGTAGTCCCTT
>JAKPJF010000082.1 GCA_029554345.1 Spirochaetota bacterium
ATATAAAGTATCCAACGAAATAAAAGTCGGCGGTTTTTTCACCCTTCTTTCAGGAGACGACGGATCATCAGCAACAAAAAGCAAATCATTTGCTAACTTCACTCTAAAAGCAGACGGATGGGGCAGAATGTATCTTCTTGAGAACATGCAGACTTTCAACAATGCAGGCGATCATGCATTCGCAGACATCAGAGGAAACTCTTCCGGATACATGCTTGTCGGCGGTTTTTTCTCTTATAAACTTTCTGACATAGAAGTAAAAGTACAGGGAGCATGGGGACGCTTGAACAAAGTTGCGTCAGGAGCAAAAAAAGATCTTGGTGTTGAAATTGACGGACAGCTTTCATACGAAGTTGAGAAAAACGCGAAATTGATATTTGAATGTGCATACCTTGCAACAGGTAAAGCATTCGGAGAAGACGGGGCAATTAACACAACCACAGAGAAACAGAAAGCTTTGTATTCTGCTCTCGGTATGTCATATAAATGGTAAACTAAACAAAAACTTCATCTCTCTTAACAGCGCCCCTAACGGGGCGTTTTTTCATTTCTGAGTAAACTCGTCAATAATCCCAATAAGATAATCAAGCGAAGTGGTGTTTGCAATTTTACCCCGAAGATTTGCCGCCCCGCGAACACCGTTGAAGTATTTCAAAAGATGTTTTCGTGCTAGAACAAGACCATAGTCGCCGTAATGATCAATCATGGAAAGCAGATGAAGTTTTGCCTCCGCACCTCTTTCAGAATCTTCCGGAATCTTACCGGAAAAAATCCATGGATTACCGATTGCTCCTCTACCGATCATTACTGCTGCACAATTCGAAAAATTGATTTTATCGTAAGCTTCCTGATTTGATTTAATATCACCGCTTCCAATTACAGGAATTTTTGATAAAGAAGAAATCTCTGCAATGATATTCCAGTTTGAAAAACCCGTATACTGCTGAGAAGCCGTTCTTCCATGAACCGCGACGTGATTGATTCCGCATTCTTCCAGAATATGCAGAACCTCAATATAATTTTTCTCTTTCTCGGTATAACCTATCCGTATCTTCGCACTCACGGGAATTTTTACACTTTTGACAACTGCTTCAGCTATTTTTGAAAGCAAGGCAGTATTGCGCAAAAGTCCGGCCCCTGCCCCGGGAGCACAGACTTTTTTCATACAGCAGCCCATATTAATGTCTATTCCGTCAGGTGAAATTTCTTCGGCTATCTTCGCGGCATCAGCCATAATAGAGACATCTTTCCCGAAAATCTGAATAATAACAGGACGCTCTTTGTCAGATATTTTCATCATCTGAAAAGTTTTCGGATGTCTCCGCGTAATCGCTTCAGCACTTAACAGTTCAGTATAAACCAGAGAGGCTCCATGAGAAGAACAGATTTCACGGAAAGGAAGATCTGTATATCCGGCAAGAGGTGCCAGAACAAGGGGATTTTTTAAAGATAAAGAACCTAAGGAAATCATCAAAGCCTGAACTGCATTCCCTCTGTAGCTGTAAAAATTTCAGGTTTTTCCGAACTCGAAACATTACGATGTTCAATAGCTTCAAAAAGATTAGCTGCTATTTGAGAATCAGAATATGAAGGATCATGATGAGTCAGTATAAGCTTAGAAACATTCCATCTCAGTGCGCAGTTTACAGCCATAGTATAAGAGGTATGACCCCAGTCGAATTTCATGAAGGAATCATCAAGAGAATACTGCGAATCTATCATGAGAATTTCCGAGTTATCAAAGAAATGCTTATTCTCAACATTCAATGATTCAAGATACTCCCCTGTAAATTCGGCATCAGTCGCAAAAATGAAAGTCTTACCGTTTTCTCTGAAGCGGTATGCAAAACTTCCCCCCGGATGACGAAGCGGTATACAATCGACCGTCATATTTCCTATTTTAATTTCCTGCAAGGGAGCTATTTTTATAAAATCTTTCTTCGAACCCATTTCTTCGAGTTTACGCGGGAAAAATCTAAAATCATGCTGATATTCAAACCTGCTCTGCATGTCGCCTACAGGCGAATAAAAATGGATTCTATTACCTGGCATCCATGCAGGCTTAAAGAAAGGAAATCCCTGAACATGATCCCAATGGGTGTGAGTGATAAAAAAAGAAATATCCGTACCCTTCATGAATTTTTCTTCTTTTATC
>JAKPJF010000110.1 GCA_029554345.1 Spirochaetota bacterium
ACAGCTCAGGCAATTCGCGCAAAACAGCTTTTCTTTAGCCATTATCTATCTCCTAAAAAATATCAGTTCTGGGGATTTTTTTACTATTACCATAAAAAAGAGAGATTATCACGTGTAAAGCATTTTTTGAGAGGCTCCTGCAGGCATAAACCGTTCAAATCCGCAGATGACCACTCGATAATCCTAGAATTTCATGGAAAAATCAAAAGCCTTAACCGAATGAGTAAGGGCTCCGATTGAAATATAATCAACATCAAGATCTTTGAGATTTTCAAGTTTTGCCTCATCCATGTTGCCGGAAAGCTCTATTTTTGCTTTTTTATCTATAATCTTGACAGCTTCTTTCATGGTATTCTTATCCATGTTATCAAGCATGATAACATCAGGATTGCAGCCGACAGCTTCTTTGACTTCTTCGAGGGTTGAGGTTTCCACTTCAATCTTATACAGGCTGCCCCATTTTTCGCGAACCTTTGCGACAGCAGAAGTAATCGAACCGGCCGCAGCAATATGATTATCTTTGATTAAAACCATGTCGAATAAACCAATGCGGTGATTCTCTCCTCCCCCGGCTTTTACCGAATACTTGTCTATCAAACGGAGTCCCGGAGCGGTTTTTCTGGTATCAAGAATTTTTATATTAGTTCCATCAAGAATTTTAACAAGAGAATTCGTGCGGGTTGCAATACCGCTCATGCGCTGTATAAAATTAAGAGCCGTGCGTTCCCCCATCAGAATGGTCTTTGTACGGCCGTCTATTTCGGCAATCACATCCCCGTTTTTTACAGGCATTCCGTCGGAAACTAAAACATTCACGCTGATTGAAGGATCAAGCTCGCCGTAAATAAATTTGAGAACAGGTCCTCCGCACATTATGCCCGAATCTTTAGCGACAATACGTGCAAAACTTTTTTCAGTTCCGTCAAAAATAGCTTCGCTGGTAACATCCGCGTTTCCTATGTCCTCTTTGAATGCCGACTGAACCAACGGTCTGATATCCGCTTCTGAAAAATAACTCATTTTATTCACCTTGTTTTTTCTTTTAATTCAATTTTTTTATTAAGATCGTTCATCTCATCTCTTAAGAGAGCTGCTTTTTCAAAATCAAGAGAATCCGCAGCCGCAAGCATATCTTCTCTAATTTTATCCCGGAGTCCTTTCAAACCGCTCAGAGTATTAGTCTTATATTTTCCGCGATAATCAGAAAGAACATCCGCGTAAGCATCAACGGATTGATACTCGCGTTCGATAATGTCAAATATTTCCTTCGATATCGATTTCGGAGTAATATTGTTTTTTATATTATATTCCTGCTGAATTTTTCTTCTGCGCAGAGTTTCATCAATCGCCTTCTGCATCGATCCGGTAATTTTATCCGCGTACATTATTACTTTTCCGTTTATGTTACGCGCAGCCCTTCCGGCCGTCTGAATAAGAGAACGTTCGGAACGCAAAAAACCTTCTTTGTCGGCATCAAGAATTGCGACAAGCGAAACCTCCGGAATATCAAGTCCTTCTCTCAGAAGATTTATTCCTATCAGACAGTCAAATTCTCCTTTCCGCAAATCACGGATTATCTCGACGCGTTCAATGGTCTCTATTTCTGAATGAAGATATTTTGCTTTTATACCGGCGGAATCAAAATACTTTGAAAGGTCTTCTGCCATCTTTTTAGTCAATGTGGTAACAAGAATTCTCTCTTTTGCCTCAACGCGCTTTTTAATCTCACCGATAAGATCATCAACCTGGTCTTTTGCTGGTCTTATTTCTATCTCCGGATCAATCAACCCCGTAGGCCGGATGACCTGTTCAACGATGTTTTCCGATTTGCTAAGTTCAAAATCCGCAGGAGTTGCCGAAACAAAAACAGCCTGATCGATCATTTCAGTGAATTCATCAAAAAAAAGAGGACGGTTGTCAAGAGCGCATGGAAGACGGAAACCGTAATTCACGAGATTGAGCTTTCTAGCACGGTCACCTTCATACATGCCCCGTACCTGAGGAAGCGTAACATGTGATTCATCGACAAGCATAAGATAATCTTTCTTGAAATAATCGAGAAGACAATCAGGACGCGAACCCTTCTCTCTCCGCGAAATAATTCTTGAATAGTTTTCAATGCCGTTGCAGTAACCCATCTCTGCAAGCATTTCCATATCATACCGCGTTCTGCTTTCAAGTCTCTGAGCTTCGATAAGACGGTTATTGTTTCTGAAAAATTCAAGCTGCTCATTCAGCTCTTCTTCTATTGCGGAAAGAGTCCCCTTGATGGAATCAGGATCGGAAACAAAATGCTTTGCAGGATATATTCGCACTTCTTTAGGCCGGTAAAGTACCGCACCTGACACAGGATGTATGACGGAAAGATTTTCGATATCATCGCCGAAAAACTCAATTCTTACAACCTCGTCACGGTATGCAAGATATACTTCAACAATATCACCCTTAACTCTAAACGAACCCCGGGTAAAAGATATATCATTTCTGACATACTGGATTTCAACAAGCTTGCGCAGCAGAAGATCGCGGTCGAACTGTGCATTAATTAGAAGAAGAATTCTCATTCTCTCAAATTCAATCGGATTTCCCAAACCGTAAATGCAAGACACGGATGAAACGACAACAACATCACGCCGCTCAAGTATTGAGGAAGAAGCAAGAAGACGCAAGCGCTCTATTTCATCATTTATCGAAGCGTCTTTTTCTATATACAGATCACGGCTTGCAACGTATGCTTCCGGCTGGTAATAATCATAATACGAAACAAAATATTCAACCGCGTTATCAGGGAAAAACTCCTTAAACTCACGGTAAAGCTGAGCGGCAAGCGTCTTATTGTGAGTCAGAACAAGAGCGGGTTTGGCTGCCTTTTCGATAAGCTTAGCCATTGTAAAAGTTTTCCCAGAGCCTGTAACTCCGAGAAGTGTCTGATACTTCTTATTATCCTTTACCCCTTCATAAAGCGATTCTATAGCTCTCTTCTGGTCACCGGATGGCGTATATGGAGAAACAACCTTAAATTCGGACATATTATACCCGCTTCAATTGATACGGATAATTATAAACAACACCGGCGTATTGTCAACAAGCAATGTTTAAAAT
>JAKPJF010000135.1 GCA_029554345.1 Spirochaetota bacterium
GTTTAAAAAAGCATCCGGAAAAACTCTGGTTCAGTATCTTAACGAGCTTCGCGTTTCAATCGCCTGTGCGATGGTAAGAGATACCGGACTCACTATCGATGAAATCTGCTACAGATCGGGTTTCAATGATCTTCCGTATTTCAGGAAGATGTTCAAACGGCAGACAAGAATGCTGCCGAATGAATACCGTTCAAAATATTCTACAATGCACAGTTGATATCTTTATAATTTGCTTTTCGCTTTAAAGAGATTTGTTGTTCCGTCAAGACCTAGATGAGTCAATAGCGTAGTGTTTTTATTCAGAAAAAGATATCCCGCACCGGCTTCGATGATTTCTTCTTTCCATGTTTTTCCTTTATTGGATGAAATGAAAGCCGATATTCTATTGGTATCTTTTTCTGATTTGTTGGTAATGAATAATATTTTCCCGCTTTGATCCGCATTGATCACCGACATCGGAGATGCATCTGTTGAAATGCTTTTTGCTTCTTTCGGCAAATCAATAGCTGTCCATGATTTTGCTGAGTCTTCAGTGAAGAAAAGTTTATTTAATGTGCAGTCAAAAATATATCCGCTCGCAGGTGATAATAAAAATACAGCTCCGATGTCGGAAATTCCTTCCGGCAGTTCCGGCTGTGCCCATGTTTTGCCGCCGTCATTTGTTATACCTAAAATTTTACGGCTTGCGGCCCAGCCGTCCTTCTGATTTTCGCTGAAACTTATGCATCTGGTGTGATCCGGCGATCTGGTTGAAAGAAAACTTCCGGCTTTCTTCCATGTTTTTCCGCCGTCTTCGGTGATGTTTATGTTCTCTCCGTTGCCGCAGTGCCATGCCGTTTTTTCTCCATTGATATCAAGACCGAAACGGCATGCCGATTCATTGACGGCTTCTTTCCAGGATTGTCCGCCGTCTTCCGTGTAGAAACATTTTCCGCCGTAACCGACTGTTATTCCGTTAGTTTCGTTTGAAAACCCTACAAAGTAATGAGAGTGTTCCAGTTTTTTTGAAAATATTTTTTCCCATGAACTTTTTTCAGGCTTTTTCGCGCATGATATAAAAGCTGCTGCAGTTGATATTAAAATTACAATACAGTATATTTTTTTCATAATTACTCCTTAGAAATAATATAAATTAAAAAACGATTATCCGTAAGTGACAATTATCACTATTCAGGTGAAAATTGTCATTAATTCCCATTTGTCAAGAGATTGACAAATATGCGCGGTTTGATTTGCTTGAACAAATGATTGATTTGCATGTTCATACGACCGCGTCCGACGGAATTTATTCTCCTGAAGAGATTGTGAGAAGGGCGTGTGAAGAAGGCTTAAGTCTGATCGCAATTACGGATCATGATTCGATGGACGGCGTTGAAGCGGCTGAAAAAGCGGCTATTCAAACTAACGGCCTTTTGAGAGTTGTCGGCGGCTGTGAGCTCAGCATCGAGTTTGACGGAGGCGACTTCCATCTTCTTGGTTATAATCTAAAAGCATCTGATGAAATGAGTGCTGTTTTGAGCGGCATTAAAAAGTGCAGAGCTGAGCGTATTTATAAAATGATTGATGATATTGCATATTCGGGAGTTGATATTTCAATTTCTGATCTTGACGGATTCAACGAATCATCTTCGCCCGGAAAACCTCTTGTTGCAAGGGCTTTAATAAAAAAGGGATATGCCTCCGATATAAAAGATGCTTTTACTAAATTTATGTGTTCCGGTAAACCCGGTTTTGTGCCGAAGAAAAAAATTCTTCCCGAAGACGGTTTCCGCATGATTCGTAAAAGCGGCGGTTTTTCATCGCTTGCCCATCCTTCTTCCTTGAATATTGATGATGATCTTTTTGAATTATATCTGCAGAAGCTTATTAAACTTGGTCTAAACGGTATAGAGGCATATTCAGCTATTGCAGCCGAAAAACAAACCGAGCTTTACTTGAAACTTGCTTCGAAGTATGATTTGATAGTAACCGGCGGATCAGATTATCATGGAGACCACAGGGAAAACCTGGGTTATTATAAACCCGGAAGAGCTGTGCCTGAGGATCTTGCGCTGAGGTTTTATGAGCTTTGTAAAGATTGAAGGAGTTAAGGGAATGGTTTTCGTTCCTGATTCCGCATCCCCAAGAAAAAACAACTGCCCCGATTGTTTTTCCTGTCAGTTTTGTCCGGACGAACGATGCGAAGTCTGCATCAAAAGACGCAACTGCAAAACATCACTCGCGCGCACAGATAAATGCGATGAAAGCTGATATTTCATAAAGCAGCATCATCGGTATTGCCGCTATTGTCTGTGATAAAACATCCGGCGGTGTTATTACTGCGGCGATTATCCAGATTGCTATAAGAGCGAATTTTCTTTTGCGGTACAGTGTTCTTTTTTTGAGAATTCCTATTTTTGATAAAACAAATGATATTACAGGCATTTCAAAAATTATTCCGCCGAAAAATACGAAATAAGAGATAAAGCTCATGAAGCTGTTGGCGTTTATCGAACTTGTCATATTCTGAGGAGCAAATCCGAGCATAATATCTATTGTCTGCGGCAGCGCAAACATAAATGAAAGCGATGCGCCTGTATAGAAAAGAATGGTTCCTGCTGTGATGACGCACGCAAGCATACGTTTCTCGCTTTTTTTTAGTGCGGGAAGAATGAACCGTGTGATATGAAATATATGAAACGGAATAGTTCCGAAAACTCCGGCGATGAATGAAACTTTTATTCTGAATGTGAACGGCTCGGATATGTCAAAAAAATGAAGAGTGATATTTTTGCCGGAAAGAAGAAATGCCGTCAGCGCATTTATCAGATATTCAGAAAATGAAAATGCGGCGATTGTTGCTAGAATAAGGACTATAGCAGAATACATGAGGCGTTTGCGTAACTCTTCTATGTGCGGTATCGCTTCATGCAGAAGGCTTGTATTTTTCTTTTTTCCATTATTGCTTGACATATTGTAATTTTAAAATAGCCTCATTATTCACAGATTTCATTTCCCCTTTTCAGAGGTTTAATGTATGGCAGCCAAATCAGCGAAAAAATACAAGAAAAATATAATTGATGTGTTTTTTTTGAAGGCGGAAGCCAGACCTGATCATAGAATGGTTCTATACAAGCATGACGGCAGATACAAAAGTTTCAGCCGAAGGGAGATGAAAGAAAAGGTTGAATCACTTGCCAAGTATTTGATTTCAAAAGGAATAAAAAAAGGAGACAGAATTTCCGTTTTTTCTTTTAACCGCTATGAATGGTGGGTTGCCGATCTTGCGGCTCTTTCGATCGGTGCGGTTCATGTTCCCATTTATCCTACAAACTCCGCGGAAGAAGCATTATATGCAATAAAGCATTCATCTGTAAAAATGTGCTTCGTTGGCAGTTTTGATCAGTATGAAAAAATCGCTTCTATCAAAAAGAAAGCTTCATCCTTAAAAGAAATTATTTCATTCGATAAAATTGAAAAATGTCCGTCATTTGAATTAGTACTTTCAAAAGGAATTAAACTTAAAAAGGATGCCGAGCTTCTAAAGCGCAGAAATGCGATAAAAGACAAGGATCTTTGTTCTATTATTTATACTTCCGGCACAACGGGCAATCCGAAGGGAGTAATGCTGTCGTACGAAAATTTTTATTCAGATTTGACCCAGGTTGCTGCTGTTTTTGAAAAAGAAATATCAGAAAATGAAATATTCATGTCATTTCTTCCTTTGTCTCACGCTCTTGAGCGTACAGCCGCTTTCTATACTCCGATATATTACGGATGTATCGTTGCGTTTTCAAGTGACATTCGAAATGTTATAGCCGATACAAAGCTTGTTTTTCCTGATGTTCTCAATAGTGTTCCTCGCCTTTATGAAAAAATTCATTCGGGAATTCTTGAGCAGATAAGGGGTTATGGTATAATAAAAAGATCTGTTGTTGCAGCATGTCTCAAAGCGGGTTCGCTTAGAATTCCGAGCATCTGCGAAGGTATTCCTCTCAGCGGTGTAAAAATGATGCTTGTTTCAGTTGCTGATAGAATCGTTCTTTCGAGAATAAAAAAAGAGCTCGGATTTTCGAAAGTAAAAATTGCCATATCCGGAGGAGCTGCTCTTTCTGTTAATGATATGAATTTTTTTCTGAGTCTCGGAATTAATCTTTATGAAGGTTACGGTCTTACCGAATGTGCTCCGATTCTGACTGTTAACAAACCCGGAAAGATTAAGCGCGGAACTGTCGGATGTGCGATGAGTGAAACAGCGATTGCGATTTCTGATGAAGGTGAAATTCTTGCTAAAGGCGATCAGATAATGATGGGTTATTATAAAAATCCAAAAGCAACAAAGGAAGTTTTTGATAAAAACGGATTTTTCAAGACAGGTGATCTCGGTTATCTTGACAAAGACGGTTATCTTAAAATAACAGGACGGATAAAGGATATAATAGTTACAGCAGGCGGAAAAAATGTTTCTCCGCAGAATATTGAAGCTGCTGCCAGAAAATCAAAATATGTTGAACAGCTTGCTGTAATCGGCGACAAGAGAAAATTTCTTTCTGCAATAATAGTTGTTAATCCTGCTGAGATAAAAAAACTTGCTTCTGCAATGGATATACGTAAGGACTTAAATGCCGCTTTAATTGATGAAAATATAAATAAAGCAGTTCTTGAAGACATTGAGAAAATGCTTAAGTCATTTTCGCGGGTAGAACAAATCAGAAGGATTGCTCTAATTGCTGATGAATGGAGTCAGGCTACCGGTGAGCTTACGGGCACATTGAAAATAAAACGCAAGGCAGTTGAAGAAAAGTATTCAAGCTTAATTGATTCAATGTATGTTATTGATAAAAACTGATACTGTTTTCTTTTTGTAAAATTGTCTCTTGATTCAATATTTTTGTAGACAGCAGGGGCGAGCAAAAATATCTTTGCGTAAAAGTTTACGGAGATGTTTATGTATCTAAGCCAATGCAAATCCTGCAGTCATCATATTTGTATATTGAATAACAAAGTTTTGTGTGGATATAAAATAGACAGGGTAGAAAAAACTATACGCAAAGAGAAAGACGAGAACAGTCAGACGGTATTGGACTGCCCTAAAGAATAAGGAGATATTATGAAAACAAAAGCTCTCGATTTAACCCTGGATTTCAAAGTTGCCGACATCAGTCTTGCTTCTTTCGGAATAAAGGAGATGGAGCTTTCCCGTAACGAAATGCCAGGACTTATGGCTGCTCGTGAGAAATACTCTGCGACCAAACCTCTCAAAGGTCTGAAAATTACCGGTTCTCTTCATATGACAATTCAGACTGCCATGCTGATTGAAACGCTGTATGAATTAGGCGCCGATTTAAGATGGGCATCGTGCAATATCTATTCAACACAGGATCATGCCGCTGCGGCGGTAGCAAAACTC
>JAKPJF010000152.1 GCA_029554345.1 Spirochaetota bacterium
GTTTGTGTTAAATAATTGAAGATGCTATATTTGCAAAGAAATATTTTAGAGATACGGATTTTTTAAGAAGAAATGTTCATCGGGTATTTTCAAGTGATGATAAAATTTTTAAAGAAGATTTACAGATAAAAGACATAATTTACTCATTTTAGCAATTAGTGTTTAAAAAAATGAATCCGATAATGAATTGACAACCTGAAAAAAGAGTCTGTTATATTATAAAGGAAAGAGGGTAAGATTGTGAAAATTGAATCTCTTAAAATATCTGCATATCATATTTCTGAAAATATTTCTCTTAAGCAGTTCAAAGCCGATTTTACAGGCGACTTGCTATATTCTTCTTCATCAGAACTTTTTTACTCTGTCGGAGAAGGCGGCTTTCTTTATCTGTTTAATTACGGAGTGGCTGCATTCGCCGGCATGTCTGATGTTGAATCGACAAGAGTTCTTTCTCTGATAAAAGAATACAGCCAGAACATAATTCATGAGGATTTTTTCGATGATTATATTCTAAAGTCAGGAGATGTTCAGCGGCCGGTTTACGGATTCGATGAAATTACAGTTTCTGAAATTACACCTGAAGTCATAAAAATAGTTATGCTGAATCTTGCGCAATCCGTTGCTCTTGATTATTATTCAAAAGCAGCGGATGTTTTACTTGAATCAGTTAACCGTTTTGCAGACAAGCTTGAGAAAACAGGAAGAATGGGAATCTCAAAGAAAAACATGCTTAAATTTGTCGGAAAGACTCTTAATTCAAAAAACCGTATTATCGATAATCTTTATATTTTTGACGTACCGGATATCGTATGGGACAGCAAATACCTCGATGAAATTCATACGGGACTGATCCGTGTTTTTGATCTAAAGTCGCGTTTTAAAGAAGTTCAGGCTTCATTTAAAAACATAGAAGAAAATCTGGCTATATTCATAGAAGTTCACCAGCACAAGATGAGCAACATTCTCGAGTGGATTATAATTATTCTGATTCTTATTGAAGTGGTCGATCTTTTTATAACGAAGATTTTCTGAAACTAAAAAAGTAAAAAGGATGTATAATGAACCAATTAAAGCTTTTCTTTTGTGTATTAGTTCCTTTGATTACAGGGTGCTCTTCTTTTTTTATCAGTTCACAAGCCGGAAAAGAATTCTCGGCTGTAACGATGTATGTTGAACTTAAATCAACAATTCTGGAAGAAGTTGAAATAACTAATGTTAAAACGGGAAAGAAATATTCAAGTAAACAGAATGGATTTGGAAAAGAGTATTTTCTGCCGACACGAGCATATTCCAAAATAATTCTGGATAATGTTCCGTCCGGAAATTATTATATTTCAAGAGTTGAGGTTTGGACGATTGTTAAAAAGGAAAAAGTTGACTTGGAATTAATTGTTCCGTCTGACATTTGTTCTTTTGAAGTGAAGTCAAATGATATATTATATCTGGGAGAAATTACTTTTCTTATTATGAAATCGGAAGAAGCAATAGCTAATTTTAATAAATTGGGAAAAGAAATTAATGCAGATAAAGAAATTTTGAGATCAAAAGTTTTTAATGAAAAGGTACGGCTTGTAGAAAATAAATATGCAGCTTTTGAAAATAAGACAGGATATATGCATCAATATTTTCCAGACGGCAGAAAATCTTTGCGTGAAGGAGAGAGAGAATTTCTGAATTATTTTATTTCTGAAAATTTTGGCGGATGGGAAGAAATCGCGCGTAATAAAATAAATTGGTCTAAATGAAGTTTTGTATCTGATGTAATCGGTTTTTTCGTTAAAATAAACTGCTTATTCTGCAATTCGGAAAAAATCCTTGAGCCCCAGGGATTTTTTCTTTTATGTTCCCTAAAAAAAAGCTTGTCACAAATACCTGTGTTTCTATATATAGAAACACAGGCGGAAAGCCGATTCTGACCAAATGGAGATTTTATGTTTTCACATAATACACCGTCAGCAGTAAGCTATAAGAAGATTGCCGCGGACTGCTATACTCCCGTGGGAATTCTTGATTCTCTCAGCGGAAAGATGCTTCTCGAATCCG
>JAKPJF010000155.1 GCA_029554345.1 Spirochaetota bacterium
GGTTTCAAAATCTGCTTATTCAGCGTGTTTTGATTCAATATCAGTGTTTGAATTTCAGATTCTGATCAATTCCTTTTGAAATCTATGAGGTCCTATGTTTGCAGAAAGAACCCACTGCGGTGATTTATCGGTTGCTGATGACGGAAAAGAAGTTGTTGTTTGCGGATGGGTTGACCGTCGCAGAGATCACGGCGGCGTAATTTTTGTTATGGTTCGTGATGTTTCCGGCGATATTCAGGTAGTTGCCGATGAAACGCATTCCAAAGAAGCCGCACTTTCGGCTGATAAGCTGAGAAATGAATACTGTGTTTATGTTAAAGGAAAAATCAGAAAAAGAACTCCTGAAAACATTAATCCTAATATAAGATCCGGTGAAATCGAACTCGTAGCAGCAGAAATAAAGATTCTGAGCGAATCGACGCCGACTCCTTTTTCAATTGAGACTAGAGATAACCTGAGCGAAGAGGTTCGTCTCAAATACAGATTTCTTGATCTTAGAAGAGCAGAAATGCAGGAAGCGATGATCAAGCGTCATGAAGTGATGCAGGTTACACGAAACTACCTTACAAAGAACAGATTTTATGAAATAGAAACTCCGATACTTAATAAATCAACTCCTGAAGGTGCACGCGATTTTCTTGTTCCTTCAAGAATCAACAAAGGAGAGTTTTACGCTCTTCCTCAGTCTCCGCAGATGTTCAAACAGATTCTTATGATGTCCGGTTTCGACAGATATTTCAATATCGTAAAATGTTTCCGAGATGAAGATCTCCGTAATGACCGTCAGCCTGAGTTTACTCAGATTGATATGGAGCTTTCCTTTATCGATCAGGATATGATCATTGAAATTATTGAGGGTCTTCTTAAAGATATCGTAAAAGCTGTTAAGGGCATTGAAGTTAAAACACCTTTTATCAGAATTTCTTATGATGAAGCTATGTCGCGTTTCGGAAAAGACGCTCCTGATACACGTTTCGGTTTAGAGCTTTGCGATCTTTCTGATGTTTTTAAAAATTCGACATTTAATGTTTTTGCAAACGCGCTTGCATCAAAAGGCGTCGTAAAAGCGATTGCCGTTGAAAACGGCGAAAAAGTATCGCGTAAGATGATCGATGAATGGACTGAATACGTTAAGACATTCAAGGCCGGAGGTCTTCCGAATGTCAGATTCAGAAACGGCGCGTTTGAAGGCGGATTCGCGAAATTTCTTTCCGAAGATGAAAAGAAAGGCATAATCGAGAAAATGAATCCGAAGGATGATTCGATTATCTTTTTCGGTTCTGATAAAAAGAATGTCGTTTACGATACGCTCGGAAATCTGCGTATAAAAATTGCGAGAGAGCTTGATCTTATAGATAAGGATAAACTCAACTTTCTATGGGTTACAGATTTTCCTCTTTTTGAATATTCGGAAGAAGATAAGCGTTTTTACGCAAAACATCACATGTTTACGGCTCCTTCGCCGGAGACAATTCCTCTTCTTGAAAATATGAATCCGGATAATGTCGATGATATGAAAGCTCTCGCTTACGACATCGTTCTTAACGGTTCAGAAATCGGCGGCGGTTCAATAAGAATAAACAGAATGGATCTTCAGAAAAAAATGTTCGATCTTCTCGGAATGTCTGAAGAAGAGGCGAAAGTGAAGTTTTCATTTCTTCTTGATGCTCTTCAGTTCGGTGCGCCTCCTCACGGCGGTCTCGCTCTCGGACTTGACCGTGTTATGATGCTTCTTCTCAAACGCGATTCCATTCGCGATGTTATAGCGTTCCCTAAAACTCAGAAAGGGCAGTGCATGATGAGTAACGCTCCGAGTGAAGTTGCGATTGATCAGCTTAAGGAACTTTCGATAAGGGTTATCGGACAGTAATGGATTTAAATTTCGAGTTTGATGACTCTTCGCTTGCTGCCAAGCTTTGCGGAGTAAAAGATTCAAACATAAAAGAAATAGAAAAGTCTCTCGGAGTGAGCATCGTTCCGAGAGGAAATGTTCTTTTAATTTCGGGTGAGGATACCGGAGTTGAAAACGCAAACTCGCTCATGCATCTCATGAGCGATTATCTTCATGATAAAGATGACAGTTTCGAATTTGATCCGTTTGATCTCCGTTATCTTATTGATATGTCAAAGCAGGGAGTAAAAATACGTCCCGAAGACATTTCAAGACTTAAAGTGAGGATTCCTGATACCGGAAAAACAGTTTATCCTAAGTCTTATACCCAGGCTCATTATCTTTCCGAAATATCCAAAAAATCAATAGTATTCGGTGTTGGTCCTGCCGGTACGGGGAAAACGTATCTCGCAGTTGCTGCTGCTTTGCGCGAATACTATGCGCAGAAGGTCTCGCGCATCATATTAACGCGTCCAGCTGTCGAAGCCGGTGAATCTCTCGGATATCTTCCGGGCGATTTCATGCAGAAAATAAATCCATATCTAAGACCTCTCTATGACGCATTGTTTGACCTTATGAGTTACGAGAAGGTTTCGCGCCTTATTGAAAATAATACGATTGAAATTGCACCGCTTGCATATATGCGCGGAAGAACTCTTAACAACGCGTTTATAATTCTTGATGAATCACAGAATACGACGAAGTCGCAGATGAAGATGTTTTTGACCCGCCTTGGCAATAATTCAAAAATGGTAATCTCTGGAGACGCAACTCAGATTGATATAGATAAACCGTCCCAATCAGGTCTTCTTCATTCGATGAAAATTCTCCGCGGAATCAAAGAAATTTCATTTGTGGAATTCGGACCTGAAGATATCTGCAGACATCCTGTCGTGCAGAAAATTGTTTCGGCATATGATGCCGAGGCTGGAGAAACTAAATGAATTTTCTTCTTTCAAAGTTCAAAAGCATATCTTACTATATTTACGGAAACAGATTCTTCAGAATATTCTTTTTTATGAATGTTCTCCTCATTCTGGTATCAAGCATTCTTCTGACTTTGAACAGCGTCGGAGACGTTTATTCTTATTCAGAAGGAGATATTTGTCTTGAAACGATTCGCGTTAAACGCGATATATCCTACACTGTAGCTGATCAAACTGATATTTTGAAAAGAAATGCCGCTGAGAATGTACCTCTTTTTTTTGATTATGATCCGGATGTTTTGAATGACAGAGTCAGATATGTTTACCGTTTGTTTAAGGGACTGCAAACAGGTTACGATTCTTCATCGCAGTCTATAGGCGATTATGAAAAGCTTGAATACCTGAATAATAATTTTCCTGAATTTTCACGTCTCAATAAAAGTTTTTTTGACGCTTTGCTTTCGGCAAAATCATCTGATGAACTTAAGAATTCAATCGTAAAAGCGCTGAGTGATATTTATGACGAAGGTGTTCTCGACAAGTCTTATTCAAATCCAATGAATATTGCAAATACGAAAGTTGCATTTATCGATTCAGCCGGTTCACGCGATTCACAGAAAAATGTTAATCAATTAAGGACTTCGGATGATATAAGAAAGAATCTGAATGAAATTCTCAGACCTTATGTTCAGCGTTTTCCGGCTAATCAGCAGACTGCTGCTGTTATCATTATTAGAAATCTGATAGTACCCAATCTTTTTTTTAATGAGACTGAGACCCGCAGGCATATTGATAAGGCTGCAAAAGAAATTAAGCCGGTAGCGGCAGTATTAAAGAAAGATCAGATAATAGCAAGAGAAGGAGATCCCGTTTCTCCTGAAGTTCTGTCGAAAATAAAAATAATGAATAAGCATTCGGCAAAGCTTCATATTAATTTTATAATCGGTATAATTTGTTTTCAGTTTTTGATTTATCTTATTATCGCGCTTTATCTGAAAGATTATTTTGCCAGAACAATTAATGACATAAAAATTCCAATTTTAACTTTTTTTATCGTAACCGGATTTTACTTATACGCATTTTTTGCATACAGGCAGAATGCTGAATTAAATTCAGTTTATATATTCGCACTGGCTCTTCCTATTCCTTTTATTGTTATTACTCTGAGTCTTCTGTATAATATTTATATCGCTTTTCTTGCCGGAATTTACGCGGTTACATTCGTGAATGTGATTTCGAACGGTGATAACGCCTCAACGGTAATCGCCTCGGTTTCTCTTCTTATTTCGATATTTGCTTCCAAGAACATCGAAAAACGTACGGATTTTCTGAATGTCGGAATAGGAATAGCTGTTGTAAACAGTCTCCTTTCGGCGGCTATAGGATTTATAGATGATTATTCTTATCAGAGAATTCTATCCAATGTCAAGGTTTCATTTATCAGCGGACTCGCGAATACAATTGCGGTCATGGGGCTTTTTCCTATATTTGAGCATTTTTTCGGAGCAACAACCCGTTTCAGACTTCTCGAATTGATGGATCTTAATTCTTCTATATTTAAAAAGATGCTTATAAAAGCACCCGGAACATATAACCACTCGATAATGGTTGCAAATCTTTCGGAAGCTGCTGCAAAAGAAATAAATGCCGATCATTATCTTGCTAAGGTTGGGGCATTTTATCACGATATCGGGAAAATCAACGATTCTGCAATTTATATAGAGAATAAAAAAGAAGGGGAGAAAATCGAGAAAGAACCTCTCGAATACTGCCGTCTGATAATATCTCATGTCGAAAAGGGAGTAAGACTTGCTAAAGAATTGAAATTGCCTGACGAAGTTATTGATTTTATCAGAGAACATCACGGGCAAAGCACGATGACTTTTTTCTATCATCAGGCTCTTGAAAAAGCAAGCGGTGAAAATAACTCGTTTGTCAACCAGTCTGATTTTCAGTATCTCGGACCAAAACCGCGCACAAGAGAAACAGCGCTTGTTATGCTTGCCGACGCCATTGAAGCCGCTTCGAGAAGCGTTACGGAACCTACTTATACAAAGCTTGAAACTTTAGTAAAAAAGATAATACATAATAAGCTTAATGAAGGCGAATTCGAAAATTGTGATCTGACATTCAAGGATATCAATAAAATTCAAAAAGCCTTCATCAGAATCCTCGCTGGTATTTTCCATACCAGAATAGAATATCCGGATAAAGAAGATATCCGTAAACTCGAGAAGCAGGTTAACAAAGCGAATGAATAAAATTGCCGTTTTTACGCAGGGGAAAGTGAAATTTCCTTACAGCGATGTTACAAAACCCTATATTACATCCTTGGTCAAAAAATCATTAAAATTGCTGACTCTCGAAAATGTTTCCGTTTCAATAATAGTTTCGGATAATGATTTTATAACAAAAATAAATTCAGATTACCGTAAAAAAAATTATGCGACTGACGTTATCTCTTTTGCTTATCGAGAACAGCCTTTCCCTGAGATAAAAGAGGAAAATGAGGTTCTTGGAGACATTTATGTTTCGGCTGAAAAGGCAGCGGAGCAGGCTGAAGAAATAGGACATTCTCTAAAGGACGAATTCGCAAGACTTCTTGTTCACGGAATTCTTCACCTGATCGGCTATGATCACGAAAAGGGTAAAAAAGAAGAACTCCGTATGCAGGAAATGGAAGATTATATTCTAGAAAGAATATGACCTGAAAACCACTGGACTTTTAATTAAAAACAAAATATTCTGGCGCAAAGGAGGAACGGATGAAACGTATAAAGAAAATTCTGCCTTTTGCTGCGGGAATATTTTTAGGCATGATAATACTTTTTCCGGTTTTTGCAATTAACCGGCAGGATTCGGTAATTGCTCTTGCAGACGGAAATTTTATGCGTTCTGATTTTTCTTTTTCTGTATTTTCCCGTGTTGTTTATTTTAATTCTGCAGGATATCAGACAAAAGAAGCAGCAATTTCCGGAACAAACGGTCATTCATTCGGGGTTGTTAAAACTGATCAGCTTCTTTATATAGAATTTATTCATGAATCGCCGGTAGAAGATACGGCATTGCAGGATGATCAGTCAGTCAAAATTGATTTCCCGTATGCCGGAAAATACAAACTTAATGCTAACGGAAATGACGGAACACTGAACATAATTAAAACAGATAAAGGCTACTATGCAACAATTCAATTCCCGAATTGGGGTAAAGCGTCGGTAGAAATTTTAAAAAGACTTTCCTTTAAAGGCAGACGGATTTATTTTGTCCGTTCGGTGAGTACAAAGGAAGAACTGGCAAAAACCGGAGCGACATCGTACTTCACTCAGGAATATTACGGAGAATTTTCCACAGACGGAACTCTTGTGAGCGGTCAGTATGTACTGCGCGGGGCAAAATATCAGTGGAATGCAATCAGAATTAAGAGGTAAATATGGCATTAAGCATCGGAATTGTCGGGCTTCCAAACGTAGGCAAATCGACACTATTTAACGCTCTGACAAAGGCTCAGAATGCTCAGGCGGCAAATTATCCATTTTGTACAATTGAACCAAACAAGGCAATAGTAGCTGTACCTGATAAAAGGCTGAAGGATCTTTCCGCGATAGTCAATCCCCAGAATATTCAGAACGCAGTTGTTGAATTTACTGATATTGCAGGTCTTGTAAAAGGCGCGTCAAAGGGGGAGGGTCTTGGAAATCAGTTTCTTTCTCACATACGTGAAACTTCAGCGATCGTGCATGTTGTCAGATGTTTTGAGGATGATAATATAGTTCATGTTTCGGGATCGATTGATCCGGTCGGCGACATTGAAGTAATCAATACTGAACTTATTCTTGCAGATATCCAGATGCTTGAAAAAAGAATTGAACGTCTGGAAAAAAGCGCGAAAGGAGATAAGAAACAACAGCCTCTGCTTGATAAGGCAAAAGCTGTTTTGGAATATCTGAATCAGGGAAAACCTGCATCGCTTTTTCCAGAACAGGATGATCTTTTTGAAGAACTTAAAAAAGAATCCGGGCTTATTACATTAAAACCCGTAATATTTGCCGCGAATGTTGATGATTCGGATATAGCTTCCGATAACGCTCATGTTCTTGCGGTTAGGAAATATGCTGAAGGTCATAATGCACGAGTTGTGAAAGTGTGCGCAAAGATTGAAGAAGAGATGAGCGGAATGAGCGATGATGAGAGACTTGAGTTTCTTGTTTCGATGGGTTCCGACGGAGAAAGCGGACTTGAGCATATTATCCGCGAAGGTTATGCGATACTTGGTCTCATCAGCTATTTTACCGCGGGGGTAAAGGAAGTCCGCGCATGGACTATACAAAAAGGCTGGAAGGCTCCGAAGGCAGCTTCGGTTATTCATAACGATTTTGAGCGCGGATTCATACGCGCGGAAGTTATCTCGTTTCAGGATTTTGTCGAGAACAAAGGTGAAGCCGGTGCGAAAGCTGCCGGAAAAATGCGCCTTGAAGGTAAGGAGTATGAAGTTGCTGACGGCGACGTTATGCACTTTCTTTTTAATGTATGAAACTTTATAAAGTCGCGATTAAAGATTATGATGTTGTTCTTGCGGAAGAAATACTTTTTGCGCTTAATGCCCAGAGTATAACCGAAACTGAAGAGGGAATATTCGCTATAGTTTCTGAGGAAAATATTGATGATATTGTTGAAGAATTCGGTTATCACGCAGAAATAACATTGATCGAAAACCGCGACTGGGTAAACAGCTGGGCAGAATCATTTTTGGGGATTGAAGCTTCGGAGAGAACTGCCGTTGTTACACCGGGTTTTACTTTAGGCAAAGAGATAGAGATAATAGTTTCCCCCGAGAACGCATTCGGTGCGGGTACTCATCCTACAACGCGTCTTTGCATCAGACTTATCGAAGAGGTTTTTCTTTCGTTTCCGGTAAAATCTTTTCTTGATATCGGTTCAGGCAGCGGTGTTCTTGCTATTCTTGCTGCAAAGCTCGGGGCTGAAAACGTAACTGCTATTGAAGTCGAAAAGGCGGCGTATGAAAAATCGATTGAAAATTCTGATAAAAATTCAGTAAGTATTAAAGTAATAAATTCCGGCATAGAAGAATTCCCGGCAGATTTTGAATATGATGTGGTTTGTGCGAATCTGCATTCTAAATTGATAGAAGATAATATAGTATCCATAAAGAAGCACTCGGGTGAGAACTCCTTTCTGATTTTAAGCGGCATAATGAATATCTGGGCTGATGATATGGAAAAAATATTTCAACATCATGCATTGTCTGTGTCAAAAAAGATAACTGAAGATGAATGGGTAGCATATCTTCTTTCGTGCGAATAAGACAGGTTCTTTAAGTAAGCCCTGAATTCAATTTAAGAAAAATTATTGCTTAAATAATGCTCATGTCCCAGACTGATTGTATGGAAAGTTTTGCCGAATACCATTTCATCAAAGGAAAAGTTATTTTTTGCGGATGCAATATGGATATTCCTGCGTCACGTTTCGGTAAAAAAACATTCAGCCGAGGTGACCGTTTTCTTTTTGTTCCCTACAACTGTTTGATAAAAAGAATTTTTAAATTACATTATCTGGCCGTATTGTGTGAAATTACGGGAGAAAAAAATTCAGCGGATAAGATTATTTATGAAGTAAAGGGTCTTCATAAAGTTGTAATAAAGAAGTATAAGAATAATTCTGCATATTTTGAAGAAATTTTTCCAGGAATAAACCGAAAAACGGAAAATGTTGTCGGCAGTCTCCGTAAAAAAGCACAGGAATTCGTTTTTTTAATAAATACGGAAGAATCTGAAAAACTGATTTATCTGATGAATTTCAGTAATGATTTTTCGGAATTTTCTGACTTTGTGACAAATTATTTTATTCTGAATTATAAGGACAGAATCAGAATATTTTCAGAAAGAGATTTGTATAAAAAGTATTTAATGCTTCACGCAATGCTGGATAAATTAATAATTAAGACACAAAAGAGGATTCTTCGTGAAAAAAAAAGTATTGGGTGATAATGCTTATTTTACTGTTGAGTGGTCAGAGCTTATTAAATATGACAAGCATCATGCTTCAAGAGTTCTTCCCGAACTTGCAGGTATACTTTATTTTTACGACCTAAAAGGTAATTTTAAAGAAGATGTTCTTTGTTTCGGATGCTGGAGAGAAGGTCTCCGTATGGAAATGCGGAATTTGTTTGATTCATATTTCACAAAGTTTCCTTATCTTACTGATGAACTTAGAAAAAAAAATCTTTATTATAAGTTTTGTGTTCTCGATTCATCACCTGCGGATATGAAGGATGTGATGTATTTTCTAATAAGCACGAATAAACCTATTTTGAATAATCCTGCCGAATTCAGCGATTCAAAACGTTATAGTGAAATATGTGTTGATGAGATAAATCCGAAAACAAAGAAACCGGTTTAATTTTCTGAAATTTTAAGGTCTTTCGCGGTATAAATAGAAGAAGTATTCTGTTTAATTGAGAGATATTCAAGAATATATTTCAATCTGCATGCGGCATCCAGAGGTGAAGAAAATTTGTTATCGGCTACTGAAATGTACTGCTGAATGCTTTTTACATTAATTGAACGGTGTTCGGGATCATCCTTGAAAATATCATTTTTAAAAGTTTTATAAGTTTCATATATCGATTTTATGAGATCTTCATTTTTAATGAGATAGGCAAGATATAGATTTGTATCTGAATTTCTAGCATTGCGGGTGAAAAACTTCAGAATTCTAAAAGTTATTTCCGGCATAAGGTGATTATTTAACAGCAGAATGATTGTTTCTTCAATATCTGATTCTACGATACGCTTGGTGGGATAAGCGAGGTTTTCAATATAAGGATAACCGGTTTTTGCTTTAAAAAAAGCATACTCGATAAAACGGTCCAAAGGATCTTTCTGCATAAGGTTAATTTCATTTTCTGTACTTTCAATTATCAGTTTTGCTTTTGCTTCTAGAGGAAGTTTATTTTTTATAAGCGCATTCATGTTAAGAATGGCTTTGCGTGATTCCTCTGAATCAAAATCGTATAATTCTATAATCTTATCACTGTCCATATATGTGACATAACTAATTGTTGTGAATTGTCAAGATAATTTGTTTTTTATGATTTGATGTTTTTTGTTAAACAAGATATGAATTATTGTAAGATGCTATTGTTTGAAATTGACTTGATCTTTTAGCGCAATTAAATAACGTGTAATTATGGAAGAACAGAAAAAAATTATCAAGGATTTAATATCTGTCGGAAGAGCGGAAAATCTTCCGGAAAAAGAAAGAGAAGCGAATTTCACGCCTTTTTACGGCATACCGAAAAGAAGCGCGGCTGATACATCTAAAATAATTATTTTAACAGAAGCTTTTTCAACAGAAAATGAATTTTATGAATTTTCCCTTAAAGATATCGGTCATATTGAAGAAATTGAAACAATTTCAGATTCTGACGGCAGAAATGCAGTTAAAGTCCGTTTGTGGGTAAAGAAAGGTGCCCGTGCTCTTTCGAGCCGTTCATTCGTAGTTGAGTAACAATGTATTTATTTTGAGGTTTAAATGGACAGTTCTATTTTTGCAATTTTGTCGGACATTCCTGATTATCTTATAACAATGGCTCCTTATCTTCATTTCGTATCTTTCGGACTGCTGATTCTCGCCGGTTTTAATCTTCCGATTTCAGAAGATGTTGTAATGATAGTTTCAGGCTCGATTGCAGCAACGGTTGTTCCTGAAAATACTTTTATTATTCTGATTGGATGTTTTCTCGGAGCTTATATCAGTGATATTTTCGTTTATTGTGTAGGCCGTTACTTTTTAAGCTGGGTCATCCGCCACAAAAGAATGGCGAAAATAATACCCGTAAAAAAAATAAAAACAATGGAACAGTATTTTTCAAAATACGGTGAAAAAACTCTTTTTTTCGGAAGATTTATTCCTTTTGGTTTCAGAAATGCGGTGTTTATGACCAGCGGAGTGCTTGGAATGAAATTTCATCATTTTCTTATTATTGATTTTCTGGCATTATGCGCGACAACTTCAATTCTTTTTACTCTCGGATATAAGTTCGGCGGGAACTATCAGGTAGTTATTGATTTTGCAAATAAGTTTTATTTTATTCTGTTTCCTGCATTGATTCTGCTGATCGTTTTATTCATTAGAAAATTCATGAAACACCACCGCGAAAACATACAGGAATGATCTATAGAAAAAATGCTTTCTTCTAATTGACTGCTTATAATTGACTTTTTTGTTTGCATCGCATATAATAGTGTGTTGCAAAACGTCGTTATAAGCGGAGTGCTCGGTTTTAAATGAATAAACGGATTTGCTATTTTTCAATAGATTTATCCAATCCTTTCGGCGAAACTCTGCTGAGCAGCGTTTATAAAAGAGTTCATGATTACGGTGATAAACTTTTTGTGGTTCACGGCGGTATACTTAATTCGCCTCATGAATGGGAAGTCAGACGAAACAGTTTATACGGATATATTGACCCTGATGATTATGACGGCTTTATAATTTCCAGCATACTCAGTTTTTCATCTTATGAAGATTCCAGGAAATTTGTTCTCCCGTATTCCAGAAAACCTTTAATCATTATCGGTGAAAAAATTGATTCTATACCTTTTGTCGGTGTCGACAATTCTGCCGGCTTCAAAGATCTCATTGAGCATATTATAGATCAATCAGTAACTAAGAAAATTGCAGTTATTGCAGGTCCTGTTAATAATTATGATTCTTCAGAAAGATTCAATGTTCTGCGAAAAGTAATGGCTTCACGCCAAATCAATTTGCCGGATGAAAATATATATTTCGCGATTTTCAGCGCAGACAGTGCAATTGAGGGTGTTCGTGTATTGCTTGATGAGCGTAAAATTAATTTTGATTCGTTAATTTGCTTTAACGACCGAATGGCTATAGGAGCGATGGGGGAGTTGAAACGCCGCGGTTATCGTATTCCTGAAGATATTCGGTTATCAGGATTTGATAATACTTACGAATCAGAGTTTATGACCCCTCCGCTTACAACTGTGTCATATCCCATTGAAAAGGTAGGTATCGCGGCAGTTGACGGAATAGAAGCTATTCTTGCCGGAAAGAAAATTGATAAACCGGCAATTTTTCCGACTCAATTTATCAAAAGAAGATCTTCAGGAAGTATGGAACTGCATGATTTTGATTTTTTCGGATATGACATCAGTTCTTATTTCACTGACGAAAGTGAAATTGATTTAGAATATTATATTTCTTTTGCGGATAAACTTTTAACATTTGAAAAGTACGAGTCCGATTATAGAGAGAACATAAAAAAAAGACTCTATCTGTTTTTTTCAGAAATTGATCTTTCTAAAATGAGCATAATCAATATAATTCTGAAATTCGAATTCATGATTGTTTCAAATTATTCTGAAGAAAATGACCTCCGTTTTCTTAAAAAATATTTCTTTTATCTTTATCAGATTGCAGAGAAAAAGAATAAAAAAGTGATTTCTGATATTTTGTTTTTCTTGAGCGGATATTGCCGTTCAAAAATATTGTCTATTGCAGTTAAAGATGCTATTTTAGGCAGAACTGAAGAAGAATATTTGATTCAAATCGGTGAGGATTTAAGTTCTTCTTATGATACTCAATCTATAAGAAAGTCGCTTTCAACTTATTGCAAATATATAGGAATAGAAACTTTATTTGTAGTTGTTTACGATGAAAAACATAGGGACAATGCCTATTTATCGGTTAGAATAGAAAATCAGCAAAACCTTCCTGTTGATGATTTCAAAAGTTATCCGGCAAAAGATATACTGCCGGAAGAACTTAAAAATAAATATCATGAGCTTCTTCTTGATGCACTATGTCTCGCTGATGATGATATAGGTTATGTTTTATATAACCTGGGTAATCATCCGAATATTCTTTACAAGAGTCTGCGTAAACATATATCCGGAGCGATTAAAGGAAATTCTCTTCTGCGAAAGATTAATGATTATTCTTCAAACCTAGAAAAACTGATCAGCGAGCGTACACAGAAGCTTATTTCTGTTAATGAAAATCTTGTCGAAGAAATAAAAAGAAGAGAAGCAGCAGAAAATGAACTGATAAAAAAACGAAATCTTGATTCGTTAGCACTTCTTGCCGGAGGAATAGCACATGACTTCAATAATATTCTTACAGCTATTGGCGGAAATGTTAATCTTCTGCAGATGAGAAAGGATCAGTCGATATTAAAAAATGAAATTCTTTTGAATCAGGTATTATCGGCAGTTGATAAAGCGAAAAATCTTACCCAGCAGCTTTTGACTTTTTCAAAAGGCGGACACCCTGTAAAAAAAACCCAGCACATTAAACCATTAGTTGAAGAAAGTGCGAAGTTTATTTTAGCCGGAAGCAATGCTAAACCGAAATTCAACTTCATAGTAGAAGATGTTATAGTTGATATGGATTCAGGTCAAATCAACCAGGTGTTGAATAATGTAATACTAAATGCTGTTCATTCGATGCCCGGCGGCGGTGAAATAGGAATTATTCTGGATGTATATGAAACAGAAAGTGAAAATGAATATGATTTAAGTCCAGGCAGCTATGTCAGAATTTCTATTTCTGATTCTGGCTGCGGTATTCCTGAAAATATTGTTCATAGGATATTTGATCCATATTTTACTACAAAGGAAAAAGGTTCCGGCTTGGGACTTTCGACTTCAATTGCAATAGTAAAGAAACATGGAGGAAATATAATCGTAAAATCTGTTTTAAACAAAGGAACTGTTTTTAATATATTTCTTCCAGTCTCAAAAGGTGCAGTTGATGTTTCAGAAGCTGTTCACGATAAAAGCTTACCTTCAGGAATGTCTTTTCTTGTTCTGGAAGATGATCCAGATATTCAAAAATTGATTATCAATTTTCTTCATAATCTGGGGCAAAAATGCGATATAGTTTCCGAAGGTTCAGTTGCCCTAGAGCTTTATCTGAAATCAAAAAATTCCGGAAAATATTATGATGCTGTTATACTTGATCTTACAATACCCGGCGGTATGGGCGGAAAGGATGTGATGGATAAAATTCTTGAAATTAATCCGGATGCTGCTGGAATAGTATCAAGCGGCTATTCTGATGATCCTGTAATTTCAGAGTACCGTAAATTCGGTTTCAAGGCCATACTTCGAAAGCCCTATCTTATAACTGACCTTAAAAATGCAATAATTGAATCACTGGAAATTAAATAAGTTTTTTAATTCTATTTATTTCATTTAGCGCATCAAGCGGGGTTATCCGGTCAGTATCAAGATTTTTAAGTTCGGCAATTGCTTTACTGTTTTCTCCGAAAAGATCAGGTTCTTCGTCGATGCTTTTTTTGATTTCCGGACGTTTGAGCTGTGTTTTTTCGTGTTTCCGCAAATATTTTTTTGCGGCTTCAGTGACTTCTTTAGGTATTCCCGCGAGAGAAGCCACATGAATTCCGTAACTTTTTCCCGTAAATCCCTTAACAACCTTGTGCAGGAACTCAACGCCGTGAACTGTTTCTTTTACCGAGACTGTAAGATTTTCTATGGTTCTTCCGTCCTCAAGTGCGGTTAGTTCATGATAATGTGTTGCGAACAGTGTTTTTGCTTTTATATTCCATGCTATAAATTCTACAATACCCTGGGCTATGGACATGCCGTCATAGGTTGAAGTTCCTCTTCCTACTTCATCCATTACAATCAATGATTTTTCTGTGGCGCTGTTTAATATGGAAGCAGTTTCGGTCATCTCTACAAGAAAAGTTGATTCTCCTCTTGCTATATTGTCAAACGCGCCTATTCTTGCAAAAACCCTGTCGCAGACCGGCAGTTCTGCATTTTCAGCAGGAACAAATGAACCGGTTTGAGCAAGAATCTGGATTACAGCTGCCATTCGTATGTATGTAGATTTACCCGCCATATTCGGACCGGTTATTATTTTTAAAACGGCATCCTCGGAAAATTCTACATCGTTCGGGATAAAAGGTTCGCCTTTAAGAAAACTCTCAACTACAGGATGCCTTCCGTTTTTTATTTTAAGTTCATTGCCGGTTATTTCCGGACGGACATATTTATTCTCAAGTGCGCATTGAGCAAGAGAAGCGTAAAAATCAATTTGTGCAAAAAATTCAGCTGTCGCAAAAATATTATTCTTTTCGGATAATACTTTCTGTCTGACTTGTTCAATTAATTTCTTTTCGAGTTCTGCCGCCTTTTCTCCGCTTGAAAGCGCATCTGTCTCAAAAAGCTGAAGCTTTTGAGTGGTGAAACGTTCAGCATTAACAAGGGTTTGTTTTCTAAGATAATCTGACGGTGCCTTCTCTGATTGACCTTTGCTGATTTCAATATAATAACCGTAAACTTTATTATACCTGATTTTGAGAGTGGGTATTCCCAGGCGCTCTTTTTCTTCTGATTCATATTTTAAAAGAAAATCTTTTGCGTCATTTTTGAGAGAGTATAATCTGTCCAGTTCGGAGTCGTAGCCTTGATTTATAACACGGCCTGATTCTACAGAAATTGCAGGTTCATTCATTACGGCATTATCAATCAAAGATATCAGTTCATGGTGTTCATTAAGAAGTTCGGCAACATCTTTGAAATGATTTGTTGAAGCCAGAAGTTTTTTGAAAACCGTAGAATTTTTCAGCGACTCGGATAGATTTACAAAATCAGCGGGGATATACTTGTTAACGCTAATTCTTGAAAATATTCTTTCTATGTCGCGTATTGCAGATAAAGCCGTTCTTATGTTTGAAAGAAGAGAGTGATTGGAAAAGAGTTCTTCGACCTTATCAAGCCTCTTATTTATCTCTTTTTTTGCTGAAAGCGGACGCAAAATTGATTTCTCAAGGTAGCGTTTTCCTGCAGATGTTTTTGTTTTGTCAATAATTGAAACAAGAGATCTGGCTTTTGTCCCGTCAGCCTGCGAGTTTATTATTTCGAGATTGCTGATTGCGGATTCATCAAGTATCATTTCAGAGTCAGTGCTTTCGAACTTAGGCATCTTAAGAATGTCTACGGCATCTCTGCTTCTAGATTTGATATATTCGATTAATGAACCAGCCGCGGTAATTTCGTATTTTTCATTGAGATTTATCCCTTTGAGGCTGGTAATTTTAAGTGCGGAGAGTATTCTTTCTCTTAGATATTCCTCATCATAAAGCCATTCGCTTATAGATGCCGGTTTTATATTTTTAATCTTGAGATAATTGAAAAAGCGGTCATCAGCTTTTCCTGTAAGGTCATAAAATAATGATTCGACCGGATTATATTTTGATAACTCGCCTCTGAATGAATCGTAAGAATTGTCAATAACGCTTATGAAAAAATCACCCGTAGAAATATCGGCTGCGGCAATAGCTGTTTTGTTTTCGGAAATAATAATTGATGTGATGAAATTATTTGATTCAGAGGAAAGCAGATTCGGTTCGGTAACTGTTCCGGGTGTAATTATTCTGACAACTTCACGTTTGACTATTGTTCCGTCGCTTGGAACGGATTCAGTTTGTTCGCATATAGCGACATTGCAGCCTGATTTTATGAGGCGCTGAATGTAGTTTTCTGAAGCGTGATACGGCACTCCGCACATCGGAGTTTCGTGGCGTTTGGTAAGCGCGATATCAAGAATGGATGAAGCTTTTTTTGCATCATCAAAAAACATTTCATAGAAATCACCCAGACGGAAAAAAAGAATTTCGTCAGGATGCTTGTCTTTTATTTCGAGATACTGTCTCATTAACGGGGTAAGCTTCTGTTCCATCTCATTCTCCGCTATAATATTCATTTTTTCCGTTTTTTCTGACAAGCACAATATGGCCGTTAAATCCGAGCTCTTCGGAAAGGCGTATTTTTATATCCAGTGCATCCTCCGGGCTTGAAAAGTTTCCGATATAAATCGCAAATTCTCTCGGCCGCTTAACGATTACAGAGCTTCCGTAGTCTTTTCGTATTTCAACGCGAATTTTTTTTGCTTCGGCAAGATTATAGAAAGGACCGATTTCAACACAATAGTATTCTCCGCCGTTGATTGATGTTATTTCTCTGGAAGGTGATATGTCAATTACGTCTTCAGAAATGGAGAGATATCTGTTTACCAAAACGGGTTTGAGCGGCATTAGCTGTGTAATTCTTTTTTTTGAAGAAAAGGCTTCCGGAGATTTCGGAAACAATTTGATGACATCGGAATACGCTGAAAAAGCTTCATTAATTTTTTTGCTTTTTTCAAGGATGTTTCCAGCAAAATAGAGATCGGCAGGATTATTTTTGGCGTTTGCAATAAAGCTTCTTTTGTGATAATTTCTGTATTGGGCGTAATCAGAAAGAATTAAACCGGTAATGTTTTCTTTGCGGATAATCTGTTCTGCTTTTGCATAATCCTGTGAAAGAAGATATGCTTTTATCAAAAGTACCGAAATATCCTTTCTGTATTTCCCCTTCGGGAAAAGATAAAGATAGTCGTTAGATTGTCTGATGAGTGAATCAATTTTATTGGATAAGTATAGAATTCCGCAGATTCTGAAATAAGCGGTTTCCGTAAAATCACTTTTCTTATAGAGGCGGATAAAAATGAGATAATCATTTTCGCTTTTCTGCAAATTGGTTTCAGTTTCAGCGGAGAAAAAACGCACTATGTCAAGGTTTTTGCTCTTCGGGTATTTTTGTATGAAATCATTTCCGAGTTTGCGGGTATAAGTGTTGTTATTAAATGCTTTTGAAAGATCTATAAGATCACTTTTCTCATCGGCTAAAATGCTGCGGCTATATAACGCGAGTACCGATAAGAGCAGAACCTTTAACGGAATCAATTTTAACATTCAGCAGTTTCCCGGTATCGGATGAATTTCCGGAAGTGATAACAGGATGAGCGAGAAAGCTTTTTCCGTAAACCTCATTTTCATTTTTGCGGCTGATTCCCTCTATAATCACAGATTCTGTCCGCCCGATACGGGCTTTGAGTTTCAACACTGAAATTTCTCTCTGTGTTTCTATTAGAATCTTAAGTCTTTCCGATTTTATTTTTTTGTCAAGGTGATTCTTGAAAGATGCTGCCGGAGTCGTTTCGCGGGGAGAATACGCGTACATGAAAGCTTCATCGTATTGAACAAGTTTTACTGCTTTAATGGTTTCTTCGAAATCATCATCAGTTTCGCCCGGAAATCCTACTATGAGATCTGTCGTAATTGAAAAATCAGGAAGTTCTTTTATTTTTTCAATTATTTTCATGTAATCCGCAAAAGAATAGATTCTGTTCATTTGTTTAAGAATGCTGTCAGATCCGCTTTGAAGAGGCAGATGTATTGATCTTGAAATATTCTCATTGTTTTTTATGACTTCAATGATATTAGTATCAAAATCCTTTGGATGACTCGTTAGAAAATTGATGCGCTTTATTCCATTTATTTTAGCTGATTTATCAAGAAGCTTGTAAAAGGGAATTTCGCCGTTATCCTGACCGTATTGATTTACATTCTGTCCGAGAAGCGTTATCTCAATTGCCCCGTTTTCAACAGCAGATTCGATATTTGATAAAATATCGCCGGATGCTGCTGAAATCAGTTTGCCTCTGACGTAGGGAACAATGCAGTATGTACAGAAATTTTCACAGCCGTGTGTTATGGTTATCCATTTATGCCAGCCGTCAGTTGTTCCGGAAATTCTGCCGGCATAATCATTTTCTTCAAAGGAATCGAATACACGTCTTTTATCGCCGTTCAGATAATTCTCAATTATTCTGCCGATTGAAGGCGACTGGTATGTTCCGATAGCTATGCTGCAGTATTTGCCGTTTGTGAGAAAATCAGGAATTCTCTGTGCCATGCATCCGGCCGCAACGACGATGCCCTTTCTTTCGCGGACTTGAGCCATCGCTTCTTTTAAACGGCCTTTTGCTCTGCGTTCTGCAGAGTCACGGACTGAACAAGTGTTGAAAATAACTATGTCCGCATCATTCTGATTTTCTGCAGGTGAAAATCCTGCAGAAAGAAGAGATGCTTCCATCATCAGGCTGTCATTTTTATTCATCTGACAGCCGAAAGTTTCGATGAAAAAACGCATTATATCAGTCCGCACTTCTTGTAAACTGAATCAATGTTTCGGAGATAGTAATTGATATCAAAGAGTTCGGAAAATTCCGAGTCTGAAATCATTTTTCCGGCATCAGTTGTTTTGAGCGTATCCATGAGACTGCCTTTTCCTGCCCATGTTTCCATAGATGCAGTCTGAACTGTTTTGTAAGCGTCTTCACGCGACATTCCTTTTTCGATTAGCTTTAAGAGAACTCTCTGCGAATAGAAAAGTCCGCCGGTTCTGTTAATGTTTGCAGTCATATTCTCCGGATATATGTGAAGATTCGATATAATAAAAATCATTTTATGAAGAAGATAATCAAGAGTTACCGTGGAATCAGGCAGAATTACGCGCTCAGCGGAAGAATGAGATATATCGCGTTCGTGCCACAATGTAACATCTTCAAGAGCCGTCATTAAATTTGATTTTATAACGCGCGAAAGACCGGTGATTCTTTCGCAGAGAATAGGGTTTCTTTTATGAGGCATTGCCGATGAGCCTTTCTGCCCTTTCTGAAACGGTTCTTCAGCTTCGCGTACTTCTGTTCTCTGAAGATGGCGGATTTCCGTTGCCAACTGGTCAAGCGATGCAGCCGTGATTGCAATAGCCGACATATACTCAGCATGACGGTCGCGCTGGATTACCTGTGTTGAAACCTCGTCGGCTTTTAGACCCATTTTCTCGCAAACCTTGCGTTCAACTTCGCATGAAATATTGCTGAAGGTTCCGACTGCACCTGAAAGTTTTCCGTATGATACATTTTCAACCGCACGTTTCATTCTTTCAAGTGAACGCTCGAAAGCCTTGTAGTAAAGGAGCATTTTCATGCCGAAAGTTGTAGGCTCGGCATGTACTCCATGGCTTCTTCCCATGCATGGAATATTTTTGTATTCAAGAGATTTCAGCCGCAAAGCTTCAATCAGCTGTTCAATATCTTTGATTAGAATTTCGCCCGCCTGTTTCATCTGAATGCAGAGAGCGGTATCTCCTATGTCCGAAGATGTCATCCCGTAGTGAATATAACGTCCGGACTCGCCAACATGTTCATTTACACTTGTTAAAAAAGCGATTACATCATGATGCACTTCCGATTCAATCTGATTGATTCTGTCTACATCGAAGTCTGCTTTTTCTTTAATTATTTTAAGATCTTCAGCCGGAATAATTCCTTCATCGGCATTCGCTTCGCATGCGGCGATTTCTATATCAAGCCATATTCTGTATTTGTTTGAAAGCGACCAAATGTCTGCAATTTCTTTTCTGCTGTAACGTTCAATCATAAATTCCTCCGAATATTTTTTTGGAATTAAATTCCACGTGATAATAATTTTCTATATAATTAAGAAATAAGAGCGCTAATGCTGATTTTCTGGCGTCTGTCAGAAGTCCTCTGTTTTCAATGATTCCGCCGATATATTTGACATCATCGGATTCAAGGGTAAAACGGGCAATTATTTTTTCATCTGAACATTTCACACAGACCAGTGATTTGTTCCTTAAGGAAAGATGCATTTGCCCGGAAGTGCTGCCGCAGTGACAGCATTTAATCAGACCAGGCATTATTCCATGAATGGAAAGATATTCCAGTATGAACATGTTCAAAGTGTCAAAAGGCGAACCGTCTGAATTAAGCAAATTGAGGTATTTTTCGGCGGTAATTATCATGTTGGAGTGGGGATCTTTTTCGGCTGTTGTTCTGAAAATTATTTCAAGCATGCAGTTCATCGCCGAGAGCTTTGACAAATCAGCAGTAATGTTTGAAGGAAAGAATACAACAGAGAAATTGGAAACGATCGGAATAAAACTTCCGCGTTCATATACGTTGAATTCAATTACACTTCCCGGATATCCTGCGGCCGTGTCGCGTTTTCTGCTTTTTTTCAGTCCCTTAAAGATGAATTTTCCGCATCCGTCCGGTGTCAGAATCGACGCGCAAACATCGGCCTCTTTTATTATGGAAGTCTTTAAAACGATACCGCGGTATTTAGATATCTTCATTACTGATTTTTTGACTTTTTGGCGCTGATTGTCATCAATATGCGGACAATCCTTGTTCCTTTTATGTCTTTGACTTTATAGAGAATGCCGTCTCTTTCAATAGTTTCGTTTTTCGCAGGAATCCTGCCGAATATATCCAGAAGAAGCCCTCCGATGGTGTCGAATTCTTCCGCCGGAAGAGAAAGAGATAATGTATCATTTAAGTCGTAAAGGGACATTCTTGAATCAATCTCGTATGTTGTTCTGTTGATTTTTACGAGTTCTGCCGGTTCATTTTCATCAAATTCGTCAATGATATCGCCGACTATTTCTTCAAGTACGTTCTCCATTGTAACTAGACCTGCAATTCCGCCGTATTCATCGACAACTATTGCAAGGTGCTGATGACGTTTTTTAAATTCTATAAGAAGTTCATTTAACGGCATCGTTTCCGGTATAAAAAGAGGTTTTCTGAGAATTTTTTTTATCTCAAATTTCTTTTTGGGTTCGGCTATAAATTCAAGCAGATCCTTTGCATAAAGTATTCCGCAGATATTGTCAATTCTTCCGTCGTATACGGGAATTCTTGAATGTCCTGCTTCCAGAATGACATCTGCGATTTCATTTAGAGGTTCCGTTACGCTGATGGCTGTAATATCAACGCGCGGTATCATAATTTCTCGGGCATTCATGCTTGAAAGGTCAAGAATGCCTTTTATCATTTCTTTCTGGGAATCTTCTATTTCGTTGTAATCGATGTTTTTCAACGGACTTTTTCTGAATGAAAAAAACCGTTTCAAAAACACAAAGGGATTTCCGCTACTTTCACTGTCTTCAGTCATAATGTGAAAGAATCTTTCAGGCTGATACCTTGTCAAACATATTTTGAGCTCAAGCGTGCCAAATTGTAAACTGTTTGATAGTTTCCATCAGCGCGTCTGAAGCCTTGAGGCAGTCTTCCTTTCTCATTCCGGTGTCGTTGTAGAGAGCATCCTGAAAAAATTTTTTTATTGCGAGATACACATCAGGGCTTGGAAGAAATAAAAAAGAATAATTATCGCCTTCATTGTTGAGAATGGTAAAAGAGCTGTAAAGCATGGTCGGAGCTTTTGGTATTATAATTCTCTCCATGCGCTTGCCGGTCAAAACGGTACATTCGCTGAACCGGTAAGGAATCATGCTCTGGGCATCTCTCATAGCAGGTTCAGTATATTTTTCATTGTAAGACGCCGGTTCTATAAGCATGTGTGTTCTGCTTCCGTCGGTTTTAAAAGTCAAGCCGTCAGGACTATTGTAAACGTCTTTTACGTTTTTGTAAGCAGTTATTTCGTAGATCGAATAATAACTTTGTCCTCTGAAAAATGAAGAAATGATAAATGCGCCGTCGAATGGAACCTGGTTTGTATCATATGCTTTCTGCAGAGACATTGCCTTGGCCATAAAATCCTCCGGAAGATTAGTCTGATTATTATAGGCTCTTCTTTTAATAATTCAATAAAAAAATTATAAAAAATTCAATTACCTGAAATTCAGTCCGCAGTTAAGGCAATGCCATGTTTCTTTGGCATCATCATCGTCCGGTCCGCCGAGATATATTTCTCCGGCTTCATGTTTTTTGATCATTTCCATGTCAGGAATTCCGTATTCTATCGGGATGACGTTGTCTGTTCGGCATCCAGGGCATTGTTTGACTTGAATCATTTTAATCTCCGCTTAATATTATCTATTTTTGAATAAAAAGTCTTAAATGTTTCTGTAAAGCAAAAAAAGATTGAATTATCTGAATGCAGGTTTCTGGTAGTGATATCAGAAAAATTCGATGGCAGGTATTTATGGCGGCAATCGGAATTATAATCAATCCTAATTCCAGGGTGAATAAAAAGACGAATTGTTCGTCGGTAAACAAATTTAAAAAAATTGCCGGTGAGCTTGCGGATGTAAGGGCGACTCAATCTATAGATGAACTTAAATCTACGATCAAGGACTTTAAAAAAAGAAAATATCCGTATATTGCGATATCGGGCGGTGATGGGACCATTCACCACGTAGTGACTTCAATTATAAATGTTTATAAAAAAAATATTCCGCCGATTCTTCTTCTGCGTGACGGAACTATGAATAATATTGCTTCAAGCATCGGGATGAAGTACAAAAGCGAAGAAGCGCTGAAACTTTTTACTAATCATGTAAATCATAGCAGATCAATGAGACTTATTCAGCGGGATACAATCAAGATCGGCGAGCGTTGCGGTTTTCTTTTCGGTTTCGGACTTACTACTAATATTTTGAATGAAGTGTATGTCTATGAAAAAAAAGGATTCCGTCAGAATGTGAGAATGCTCGGGAAAACATTTGCCGAGGCGTTTATGACTTTAACCAACATTGACGAATCTGATCTTTCTCTTTTAAAAACTATGAATGCTGAAATTGAAACAGATGCCGGAGATGTAAATTTTTCAAAAGTTCTGTGTGTCATAGGCGGAACAGTTGAAAACATAGGAATGGGGTTTTCGAGCATATATAGGGCAAATGATATTCCAGGTAAGTTTCATGTCCTGATAAGCGGAATGCGTCCGCTTCAGATAGTCCGCGAACTTCAGAAGCTTATGGTCGGGCAGAGGATTGAGAATTCTAATCATTTCGACGAGGTCTGTTCCTATCTGCGTGTGAAGGCTAAGGAGAGTTTTGATTATACTATTGACGGAGATATATATACTTCCGGAAAAGAGCTTATAGTAAAATCCGGTGTTCCTTTGAAATTCATTATTTTCTGATATATTGCTTTTTTATCTGCTGTCATTGGTTAAAATATTTCTAATTTTGTTGACAGCTTTGAAAAATGAACTTATATTCCTTCTATCGGTTAAAAATTTAAGCTGTGGGTTTTTACGCCCTGGCGACGTGAAGAGTTCTTTAAATGAAAAGGTATATTTCAAGAAAAAGCGAATTTAAGGATATTTATCCTGAGAAATGCTGTGAGGAAATACGTGAGTGCGACAAGCACGAAATAATATCCAAAATATCGGATATTATAGGTCCGTGCCCGGGGAATTTCTGCGTTGCCGAAACCATATTTGATCAAATTAAATACGATATAGCCAAATATATAATTAATCATGAATTTTGCGATATTGAGGTTGAAGACTCTCTTATAGAATGGCTTGAAGAAAAATCGTCTCCTGAATCCATCGAAAAATTGACCAGATTTATTGATTTTTATCTTAAATGAAAAGTCTTTTGCTTCATGCATGCTGTGCTCCCTGTGCGGCATATCCGCTGTCAGTCTTAAGGGATTTTTCTCTTACGGTGTTTTACTATAATCCGAATATCACTGATGCAGAAGAGTATTCTCTTCGCCTTATGGAACTGCGGAAGTATCTTTCTCGTGAAAAAATAGATTTTGCTGAAGGGAAGTATGATCCGGAAGTTTTTCTTGATGTGATATACGAAAACCGAAATGACGGAGAGAGAAGCGAAAGATGCCGCAAGTGTATCTCTATGCGTCTTGAAGAATCGTTTCGATACGCAGAAAAAATGAATATTAATGCAGTATCGACTGTTCTCAGCATCAGCCCTCATAAGAGTTACGAGATGATTGTTGAAGAAGGTGAAAGACTTTCATCTGTTTTTGCAATTGAGTTTATGCCGTTTGATTTTAAGAAAAACGGCGGTTTCGCGGAAAGCGTTAAGTTATCGAAGGAAAATGATTTTTACCGGCAGAATTACTGCGGATGCTGCTATTCGAAAGCTGAATCGGCCGAAAGACGAAATAAGAAATGAATAAACGTTCAGAAGATATCCTATATGAAATATATCATTCTACGTCAAACGGCGGATATGTTTCGATTGATGAGCTTGAAACAGTAACGGGTCTGACCGGTTCGGTCATCCGGGCAGAAGCTGAAACAATGAAAGAGAAGGGCCTGCTGTTTGAAAGAGAAGACGGCCTTCAGGTTTCTGAAACGGGAATAGCTTTTGCTAAAAGCAGATGGGTCTGATCAGTTATTTAACAGCTTTGATATTAACGGTAAAAGTAACATTCTGAGCTTGGCAGTTTGTATTGTCAGCTGAAGAACGTACATCTCCGGCAAGTAGATTTATTTCACACGTGTTGTCAGCGTTTGTATTTACGGCACCGACAGTCAGAATCAACAGGTTATTTGATATTGAAGGAGTTATGTCTGTAAAAGATGGTGAGGGCGTAAAAGAAATTCTTGTTAGTAAGTCGTTTAGATCAACCACTGCTATTATATTTTCATTGAATTCTATATAAATCCTGTCGCCAACCTCAACTCTATACCCGTTATTATAATTATTTGTCCAGATTGATGTATTGCTGGGAATCTGGGGACTTGTTGCGATAGAAAGAGATCCCGAAAACTCTTCTTCGAGATTATTTCCTGCGATGTCAGTAATATCCTTTGTCAGAGTAACTGTATAGCTAGAACCGCGTGTGAGATAGTTTGAATCCGTTACTCCGGTTATATGTATTTCATTGTAATTGGAATCGTAAGATATGCTGATGTTATTTATTTTAGTGCCGGAATTGTTTTTTATGATTACAGAATCAGTATTGACGGAGTCAGGATTCAGTCCTTCCGAAAATCTCAGATTGATATGAAAAGTGTCGGGAGCAGAATTAACTATCGGCAGATTATGGTAAATTATTACAGGTGCCTGCCCATCTATTTTTGTAGTGGCGTCGTCGAAAAGATTTGTTTGAAATTCGCATGAGAGCAAGGTCATGAAGAGTGTTATAATCACACTTTTAATCTTCATCCTCACATAATACTCGTTTTTTAAAATAAAACAAGCAGATTTTTCGGATATGACTTTAATAAGCTTTTTAGGATTGACAATTGTTAAAAATCCGTCCACTTGGACTGAG
>JAKPJF010000160.1 GCA_029554345.1 Spirochaetota bacterium
CGCTTCTTTTACGATTTTAAACTTTTCTTCTGCTGTGTAATTCTTCTTTGTCATAAAAACCCCTTTAATTATCATATTCTACAGGGAGTTTTTGTCTCTTATTTTTTATCTCGTTTTGTTCAATTTTTTAAAAGCGAAACATTAAATGGTGATTCAAGGGGTTGGCAGTATAGTTTTTCCATAATTGCTCAGGCATGGAATCAATATCCTGACATAAATAACATTGATATAGACTTGTTGGAAAAATTATAGATTTCAAAGTAATCTAACTCAAATAAAGCATTCTTCTTTTGTTTTGTCTGCTATTAATCAGCATAGGGAGAATGCATTTTTTTATCGTCATCACATCCTCCTTGTTAAGAAATATATTCAATTAAAAGAAATTTAGGCGGAGAAATTCCCTACCTGAATTTCTTTTATATTAAAGATAGCTACATGAGAATGTAATTAAAGAGTTTTATCCTTTACTCTTTTTTATTAAAAGGTTGACAATATATAAATAACATGTTATATTGTCAACCGTTGAGGTGTTGCTATGATTAATGATATTTCAGAACGTCTTATTTCTGCACGAAAAATGGCAGGAATATCTCTTCAGGAGCTTTCTGAACGACTCGACATAGATATAACCAAACAAGCTCTCAACAAATATGAGCATGGTCTCTCCCGTCCTAATGGAGAAACCTTAGTAAAGATAGCCTCAGTTCTAGGCTTGCCGGTTGATTATTTTTACAGAACCAAAAAAATAAAACTTGGTCCGGTAGAGTTCCGAAAATACTCGCACTTAAAAGCTTCAGATATTGAAAAAATTAAAGCTGAATGTTCTGATTATCTAGAACGTTATATAGAACTTGAAGAGCTGATCAACAGCAAAAGACCTTTTAATGACCCTTTTAAGGGTTCAAAACAGATTATAAATTCTGATATTGATGTAGAAAAAGCCGCTGAAAAATTTCGTGATGCTTGGCAGCTTGGTCGCGATCCAATCGCCGGTGTTCTTCCGTTACTTGAAGATCACGGTGTGCGTATTTACGAAATATCAGCTCCGGATTCTTTTTCAGGTATGTCTTCAATGGTGGATGGCATTCCATTAATTGTTCTTAATAAAGGTAATGCTGACAGACTTTTTAGTGTTCAACGTAAGCGCTTCACAGCTCTTCATGAACTTGCTCATCTTCTTTTACATTTTGGAGATAAAGAAGAAAAGGAAATTGAAAAAATGTGCCACTCTTTTGCCGGTGCAGTTCTTCTACCGAAAGAACGTTTCATAGATTGGTTTGGATCAAACAGAAACACTATATCGTTACAGGAATTGCAAATGATAGATGAGAATTATGGAATATCTGTTCAAGCAATCATTGCTCGAGCTTATTCCCTTTCATTGATTTCAGAACAAACTCACCGAGATTTCAATATCTGGCTCAGCAAAAATGGAAAAAGAAAACATGAATTTGTAAAAGATATCTGCTTTAACGAAAAACTGAGCCGCTTTGATCGCCTTTTATATAAAGCTGTTACCGAAGGAATTATAACTGAAAGTAAAGGGGCTTCTCTCGCAAATAGAAAACTTGCTTCATTCAGAGAGGAAATCATCGCAATATCATGAATCTGCTAATACACGATGCGAATATACTGATCGATCTTATTAAGTTGGATTGTATTCATTATCTATTTTCACTTGATTATGAGATGTATACAACAAATGCGGTTAGGTATGAACTTTATGATGAGCAAAAACGTATTCTTGATATATATTGCAGAAAATAAACTTAAGATAAGAAAAATAGAAGATAGTGAGGATGATGAAGTCACACAAATATTTAACGAAAATGAAGGGGTTATTTCATATCCTGATGCAACAGTATATTATGTATCCAAAAAAATGGGAGGATATCTTCTTACAGGAGATCAAAACCTGAGATTATTTGCAGAGAAATATGGAGTCGAAGTTAAAGGAATTATTTGGTTATTTGATGAAATGAAAAGAAAGAAAGTTCTTACACTTTCTTTGTATAAGGAATTTCTTAAAAAACTTGAAGAAATGAATCCGAGATTACCAAAGAAAGAATTAGAAAAAAGAATAAAATAGGAGTTTATTAAAATGACAAAAACACATCATGTGGTTCCGGCCACACAGGGCGGATGGAATATAAAGAAAGGCGGCGCTGAACGTGCTTCGGGGCATTATGAAACAAAAGAAGAGGCGGTGAAAGCTGGCAGAGAAATAAGTCAGAACCAGCATACAGAACTCAAAATTCATAATAAAAATGGGCAAATCTCTCAGTCTGATAGTCACGGAAGAGATACCTTCCCTCCGAGAGGATAATATGTCAGATAAACATACACATAAGTTAATTGGCGTTCTTTCATCCCTTCTTATTGAAGGGATGAAATTATCAACTGAAGATGGCGTCAAAGATGGAAAAGAAATATTTGGCCGCTTAGCATCATCTGCTGCAGGAGGACTTTTGGGTTCTTTGGCTCCGGATAAATTTGAGCCGGCAGATTCCCCTCATCATAGATCATTATGTCATAGTTGGATAGCTTTATCGGGAAGCGTGTATGTAACAAAAAAAACAATAACCAATATGAATAATGTGAATCCGTATATTGCCGCGTTTTCTCGTGGTGCTTCAGTGGGGTACACATCTCATCTTGTACTAGATGCGAAAACAGTCAAAGGATTACCTGTTATAAAATAAATAAAAATACAAGGTGTTAGTAATGCACGGATACTCGGTAGATAATCACCCTAGGGCTAAGATAATGTTTTTGATGTCATTGATGGCGATATCAATAACTCCCAAAATAAATGAATTGATATCCAAAATATTAACCCAAATACCCAATAATACAATTTCTTTATCCATAGGGTGTGCTACAATCTTTACAATAGTATATATTCTATTTGATAGATTTCTTTGGAAAATAGTATTAAGAAAGATATTTAACTATCCTAATTTTTCAGGAACATGGGGATTGACTGGATTATCTAATAAACCTACAACGGAAAAAAAATATGAATGGACAGGTAAAATTGTCATAACACAGACATGGTCAAAAATAATTATTACACTCACAACAGACAACTCAACATCAAAGTCTGTTAGTATAACAGGTGGAGTAAACAGGATCCCCGGTGTTGGTTACACTTTGTCATATCATTATTCAAATTATCCAAACAAAACGGGAACAGAATTAAAAAAACATGATGGGTTCTGTATCCTTGATTTTGATGAAAAAATTCATAAAGCTACGGGTCGTTACTTTACTGATGCAGACCGGAACACATCCGGAACAATGGAACTAACAAAGAGGGAAAAATGAAAGATTACAAAGCAAAAATATCCACTCTTGTTCGTACTCGCGACCCTGAATATTCAACTCGAATGGATGAAAGCTATTTTTCAAGTTTAAGAAAGGCAACCGATTTTGTTTTGAGCGATACTGAAAAATATCTTTTTGCAGCTATGGAACCCGTTGATCTTAAATATACGAACAAAACATTTGATGAAGCAAAAAAAATTATTGCTACTATAGAGACATTGAATGATGAAAAATATAAAGGTTTTGAGATTACTTTTGAGTATCAGGGGTCGGTGACAAATAATACACATGTAAAAGGTTATAGTGATATCGATGTTCTAACCTTGCATGGTGCTTTTAATACTTGTGAACCGCCTGTAGAGGTACTTTATCCTTATAAGGGGGATCCAATTAATGATTTGCTTGTATTGAGGAGAGATGAATTTATTTTATTAAAAAAAACGTATTATACTGCAACAGTCGATGATTCAGGTGCAAAATCCATAAAAATATCTGGCGGTAGTCTTCATCGATCAATTGACATTGTCCCATCGAATTTGATAATAACAAAAGAATATGAAGATACAAAAGATAAGAAATATTTAGGCATTTATATTTTGGATAAAGACAAAAAGCTTCGAATAAAAAATACTCCCTTCTTACATAATGCATTATTAGAAGATAAAGATATATATACTAATGGTGGTTTTAAAAAATGTGTTCGTATGATGAAAACTATATCATATGAGATGGAATCAGAGAATACTTTATCAAGTTATGATATTACTGCACTTCTATATAATATCGAAAATTCACAATATCGTTCAGTTGAAAATCTCAGCATAACCTTCACGAATTTATTTATATTCTTTAATAAAGTGTCTGATGATGAACAATTTCGAAACTCATTATACGTGCCGGATAAAAGTAGGAAAATATTTGATTCTAACGACAAACTTACAAAGTTTAAAAATCTTCAGAAAGAATATATGGACATATATGTTGATTTACTGGTAAATAATCAAAAAGTTGGATAATTATTACAGCTGAAGTGATAAAGAATATTTTAAAATCATTAGAATAAAAGGATCCCCATGTCAGAAGATACAAGACGCACACTCGAACAATCTCTTTGGAATATCGCAAACACTCTTCGCGGAAAGATGAACGCTGATGAATTCCGTGATTATATCCTCGGATTTATATTCTATAAATATCTATCTGAAAGAATGGAAGATTATGCGGATGCAATTCTTAAACCCGACAAGATAAAGTATAAAGAAATAAAAGAAAGCTCCAAAAAGGATAAAGAATATCTTGCAGCAATTAAAGAAGAAGCTCTCGAAAAACTCGGATATTTCCTAAAACCTTCTGAATTGTTTAACGAAATCTCTTCCCGAGGTAACTCAGAATCAGAAGATAATAAAAACTTTATCCTTGAGGATTTGCAGAAAATTCTTAACAACGTACAGCAGAGCACTATGGGTACTGAAAGCGAAGAGGATTTTGACAATCTTTTCGAAGACATGGACCTTAACAGTACCAAGCTCGGCAAAACACCTGAGGAACGTAATCAGATTATATCAAAAGTATTATCACATCTTTCAAAAATTGATTTTCAGCTTCATGATGCGAATGTTGATGTTCTCGGTGACGCTTACGAATATCTGATTGGACAATTCGCAAGCGGTGCAGGGAAAAAAGCCGGTGAGTTCTATACTCCGCAGGAAGTCAGCAAAGTTCTCGCGAAGATAGTAACATCCGGAAAAACAAAACTTAAAACAGTTTACGACCCTACATGCGGTTCAGGTTCATTATTACTGCGCGTAGCGCGCGAAGTAAAAGACGTTGGACACTTCTATGGTCAGGAACTTAATAGAACCACTTACAATCTTGCGCGCATGAATATGATTCTTCACGGAGTACATTACCGCAAGTTCGACATCAAGCAGGAAGATACGCTTGAACATCCGCAGCATCTTGATATGAAATTTGAAGCTATTGTCGCAAATCCTCCCTTCTCTGCTCAATGGAGCGCGAATCCTTTATTTTCAAACGATGAACGATTCAGCCAATACGGAAGACTTGCTCCTTCAAGCAAGGCTGACTTTGCATTCGTACAGCACATGGTATATCATCTCGCGGATAACGGCACTATGGCAATCGTTCTTCCTCATGGCGTCCTCTTTCGCGGAGGTGCAGAAGAACACATCCGCCGGTACCTGATAGAAAACCGCAACTGGCTTGATGCTGTAATCGGCCTTCCGGCAAATAT
>JAKPJF010000170.1 GCA_029554345.1 Spirochaetota bacterium
TAGTTTCCGCACGGAGGCGGAAACATTGCCCGAGAGAAAGACTCAGTCTTTTGCGGGAGACAGCAAGAATTACCTCAGAGATGTGTGCGAAAGAAATATTGATGTCAAATATCGAAACGGACATGGATGGACGTTGAGAAAAAGCAATTTTTTATTTATACAAATAGTAAAATCGCATGGAAGCGCAAACATTGCCCGCGAGAGGAGCTTTAGCTCCCAGCGGGAGACCGCAAGCATTACCTCAGAGATGTGTGCGAAAAGAATATTGATGTCAAATATCGAAACGGACATGGATGGACGTTGAGAAAAAGCAATTTTTTATTTATACAAATAGTAAAATCGCATGGAAGCGCAAACATTGCCCGCGAGGAAGACGAAGTCTTCAGCGGGACAGCGCAAGAATTACCTCAGAGATGTGTGCGAAAGGAATATTGATGTCAAATATCGAAACGGACATGGATGGACGTTGAGACAAAGTAATATTAAACTGATATCAAAAGTAAATTCAGGCTGGGTGAGGGAGCAAGAAAAAAATATCGTTTTTTACTATTGTTTGAATTTATATTTGTACATCATATAGTTTTCACTATACCAAGCAGTTTAAATGAAATTCTTGACAGAAGAGAGGTATTATATACAATACCATTATGAAAAGAGTAATTATTGACACAAATGTTATTCTTTCGGGATTGAGATCCTCTAAGGGGTCTTCTTATAAGCTCCTTTCTCTGATTCCTGAAAATAGATTTGAGATGCTTTTGTCAGTTCCTTTGGTTATGTAATATGAGGCGGTTCTATTAAAGCATTTGAAACTGTTGGGTCTTTCTAAAAATGATATTGATGATTTTATAGATTACTTATGCAAAACATCAATTCATCATAAGATCTATTACCTTTGGCGGCATTTTTTAAAAGATCCGTATGATGATCATATATTGGAACTTGCGGTTGCCGCTTCAGCTGATTTTATTATTACTTTCAACATAAAGGATTTTGACGGAACTGAAAACTTCGGGATTAGGGTGATTGAACCGGATGAATTCCTGAATATCATAGGAGAAAAATTATGAGTACTTTAAGCGTTAGGATTCCGGATTCTCTTCATAAAGAAATAAAGAAGTTATCAAAAAAAGATAATATTTCAATCAATCAGTTTATCGCAAGCGCTGTAACCGAAAAGATAACTGCTTTAGAAACTGCTGATTATCTTCAGGAAAGAGCTGAAAGAGGCGACTTAAAAAAGTATTCTGCGGTTTTAAATAAAGTAAAACCGGTTTAATTCTATCTCGCGAAAATTGAAAGAAGTGTTATAACTGTTGCAATGATTGTAAAGCCTGCAGTTATCATCCACATCATCATTGAAAACCTTTTGTTCACATCATCAAATCTTTTGTTCACATCATCAAATCTTTTGTTCACATCATCGAATCTTTTGTTCACATCATCGAATCTTTTGTTCACATCATCGAATCTTTTGTCGACTGCGGCGAATCGTTCGTCCATTTGCTTCTGCATGGATTCAAAACGCTTGTCCATCTGGGTGAATCCGAACTGCATCGTTTCGTTCTGTTTCAGTAGTATTTCGCGCTGGCTTCTTAGTTCTTCTTCGATGCGTGTCATCCGTTCGATGAGCTGTATGTCATAAGGACGCAGTTGGATTACATTGCTTTTCGCACCGAAGCGGTCGAAGTTTGATTCGATATACGAACCTATCTGTTCAAGCTGTTCTTTTGTAAATTCCATAACGGCACTCATTTTCCACCTCAATTTATTATCATTTCTGCCTTATGTCAAGGCTTTATCTGACAATATATACGTAATCCGACTGAACATTTTCTCAAAAAAGTTCAAAAAAAAGCTGGAAAAATTGTTAATTTCTATCAAAAGTATACACTACGTGATAAGAGCATCGGCTTGTGATTTCATATTTGTTTTTGAGGTTATTTTGAAGAAGCTGGGGATTGTATTTTTTGTTCTGCCTGTGTTTTGCCTGCTTATTTCCGCATGCGGCGGAAGCGCAATCGGGGATGCGCAGGAATTTTCGCCGAACGTGCCTCCTGCAATAATTTCAATAAAGGCTGTTAATTTAGACGGAAGCGAAATAACCCAGCTCGACATCGAGCCGTACAAGCAGTTCAAGCTTATCGTCGAAGCGGTTGATCCGGATAACAATCCGCTTGAATATAAATTCGATTCCGCGTCGGGCACGTTTGCCGGCATATTTTAAAATTCCGCCGGATGTACGGCTGTATTCAAGACCGGAGCTGTCAAGAGTAGACAGAATATTGATATTTGGGCGGGAGTTTCTGACGGAAACGGCGCAATTGTCCGCCAGTCGTATAATCTCGGCACGGGCAAATCGGGCCCCGCTATCACCGCGAGTCTTGAAAAGATCAGATTCAGACCGACGGATTCGGTGAAGCTTTCCGTGAGCGCAAACTGCTCAGGCTTCTTTCAGATGTACAGCAATGGAACAGGAGAGGAAGACTTTGACTTCGAAAAGGACATGTTCCGTTATTCATACAGCGAAAACAAGACAACTGATTTTGTATTGGCGGGTCCGAAAAGCACATCCAAAGCCGATATCTATCTGGACTCCAAGGCTGTATATGACAACACCACAAGCTATCAGTTAGTATTAGTTTTCCGCGACGGATTATTTCAGACCAGCAATTTTACCCAGAAGATATATGTTGATGAACAGAAGCCGGAAGTCAATGGTTTAAGCCCTGATAAAGATGCAAATCTGACTCAGACATTTGCCGTGACTTTCAGTGAAGAAATCGGATACGCGGACAGCTCATGCTTAAAACTCGATAAAGGCGGAAGCGTGAAGCTTCTGAGAATCAGCGGAAATATTGTTGAGTTTTCAGTAAGCGGACTCAAATCATTGACGCCGTACACTGCGACTATAAGCGGAATAAAGGACATCGCCGGAAATGAAATCCTTCCTGATTCGACTAAATCATTTATGACAAAGTATACAGGAAGCAGTGAATTTATCGTTTATGCTGAAAACGTAGGAATGTCCTATACTTCATACAGAGGATTCGAAGACAAAAAATTGACTCTGACTTCGAACCAAGGCGAAGAATTTACATGCGTATCGTCCGACTCTAGTATTGTTGAAGTTGATAGCAGTGATTCTAAAAAAATAACTGTAAAGACACATGATTATGCTTTGGCCGATAAAAATTTAAATACCGATAAAACTGTCACTGTTACCGCAATCAGAAGTAATGGCGAAAAAGCTGAATTCATTGTGACAATAAAACCCTGGTATCCGGTAACAAAGGCAAGAGAATTCGGCAGCGGCGGAATAATAGACCAGAATCTCAATGGAAGATTCAAGCTCGAAAATGATATTGATTTTAGTGCTTCTGATGTGACGGATGTTTTACCGATTGGTGAATTCGTGGAAGAAAATAATCCCCTAAATAAACCATTCACAGGAATCTTTGACGGAAATAGAAATAAATTTAAATTATCAAACATAACTATAAATGCATCAGCTTTATATAGAGGTCTTTTTGCTTATAACAAGGGTACTATTTCGAATCTTTTAGTGAATGGGGCAAAATTTGAGAATAATGAAAAAAGTTCACTCGGAATAATCTGCGCTGTTAATGAAGGTACTATATCAAATTGCGAATTGATGAATATAACAATCACTGCGTCATCTTAAGCAGGAGGAATCGCGGGTTATAATTTCGGTGTTGTAGATGCAAATGGCAAATTGATAGGCGGAATAATCAGTGAATGCAAGGTGACCGGCAATTCAAAAATAAGTGCTTCTGCTGGCTACTCTGGAGGTCTCATAGGTCATGTCATTGGAGGAGAGATTACTGCTTGCTCTTCTTCATGTAAAGTCTGGGGCGGTCAATCCTCAAAAAGTCTTGGTGGATTGATTGGCGAACTAAAATCTAAAAAAGGTTGCGGTACTACAATGTTGAGATGTACTTCATCCGGCGATATTTCAGTTGGCGGAGGCAGCTCTATTGGGGGGCTTATAGGTTATTTGGAAGCGGAAGATTCGGGTATAATCATTACGAAATGTTCTTCTGTTGGAAATGTTTTCTCCACTGGGACTGTATTAACTTCTTTCGGTGGATTAATTGGTAATCTTAATTCAGCGACAGTTGAAAATTGTTTTTCGACAGGTACCATTTTAAATGACGAGAATTCATTGATTAATGCTTATTATGTCGGCGGTTTAATCGGATATTGTACTGAAGGCACTATTACAGATTGTTATCATATAGAAGGAAAAGTCGGCGGGGAAAATGGCATTGGCGGTTTGATTGGTTTTGTAAATAATAAAGACTATTTCTCAAAAATTGAAAGATCATTTGCTTCAAACCTTAATGTAAACGGACAAACCAACGTCGGCGGACTGATAGGCAGATTTAATGAAGGTGCTACTAAAACTGTAACTGTCAGTCAATGCTTTGCGAATACGAGTGTAAATGGGTCAACTTATAATGTCGGTGGATTGATAGGTTTTATTTGTAATGCTTCTGTAACCGATTGCTATTCTGTTGGTAAAGTTGAAGGAAGTGAAAGCATTGGAGGATTGATTGGTTATGTTAATGACGGAAATAGTACTGTCTCATACTGTTATTCTGTTGCCACGGTCATTTCTAAAAGTTCCAAAAATTATGGTGAATTGATTGGATATATTAATTCGCCAACTGCAAATGGTTTTAAATGTGATAATTCATATTATTTAGAAGATGAAGTAAATTCAAGTTATGGACAGGGTAAAAGCAAAGAGCAGTTAAAAGATAGAACTACGTATACTGGTTGGAATATATTGGATACTAATACTTTAGGAACAAGATGGTGGATTGATTCTAAAATCGCTAATGCCATTAACGACGGTTTTCCGTATCTCGCAAACATTAAGTATCCGTAATAAAGATTAATTAAGGATCCTCTCGTTTTGTCCTCAAAAGCCGGACGGGCTCCAAAGGTGATGCCCGCGAGGCGGGCAGACACAAAAGGTGCTATTCTTCCGAGTGTCGTAGAGCAACACAAGGCTGCGCCTTATGTATCCGAGTTTCGCATGGATCATGCGAGAATTTCAAAGGGACGAGGAGCTCAGTCGCCGCTCCTCATCCCTTTGATATCCCATTCCTGGCTCTTGTCGCGCGAATTCCTCGCACCGGCTTTGCCGGATGCTGCGGACGCGCGAGTTGAGTCCGACTGCGTCGGACGTTTCGGGGATTTTGCTCGGCATTCGTCTTTTGCTGAATCATCATTGATATGCTCTTAGAGAATCCTCTCTCCCGGCCTCTCTCCTTTGATAAAGGAGAGAGGAGAAAGAATGGATGCCATTCATAAGAAATAGTTTATTGATTTAGTTTCGCAAACCCCTCTTTATCAAAGAGGGGTTGGGTAGTTTCCGCACGGAGGCGGAAACATTGCCCGAGAGAAAGACTCAGTCTTTTGCGGGAGACAGCAAGAATTACCTCAGAGATGTGTGCGAAAGAAATATTGATGTCAAATATC
>JAKPJF010000173.1 GCA_029554345.1 Spirochaetota bacterium
CATTATCAGAGAGAATATGTTTTCCGGAAAATCATTGCGTGATCTTATTTGCCCGGTTAAGCATCGACCCTTATCAGACAAGGAATTGAATTGTGAAATTCAAGGATGTATATGGAGCTAAAACAATGGGACAGCAGTGAGGCGAATTATATTTCACCAGATATGGAATATTTCTTGAGCAAGTCAAAACCGGATTCTGTTTCTAAGAAGTTTTTCTCATTATCTTCCAAAGGAGGGTGGTATGATAGAAAAGGAATGCTGCATGGTGGTAAGCAGTATGGGTACTTTCCGGATTGGATTGTTCCAAAAACTGGAATTGAAGGTGAATATGATTATGATGCGGCGAAAGAGTATTTATTAGCATGGCAGAAATTGAAGCCTGAATTAACCGGAATTTATCGTGAGGTATCAGTCAGCACAATAAATGAATTAACAAAGATTTGTAAAAAATAATCGTACAAGGATCCTGTTCTTGTGACGCAACGCGCTTCCTTCGCGAAGCTGATTTTGATGAATAATGGCTTTATTCCTGTCCATACTATTGAATTCATGTATCGCAGTCTTTCAGATAAAATATCAGAACTTAAAAATTCCTTAATCAAAGTATTCAGAATTTAAATCTTGGAGATATTCGGTATTTTATTCTAACAAACTATATTTTAAGTAGCTGAAATTGAATTAATTCATGTTTTGATGATGATATAAATTGCAGCTTAGATTAAAGTTTCCAAGGATTAAAAAAAAAGATTGCTATCAAATAAGTCTTCGGAGAATCAGATTTTATTCATCCGTATTCAAAAGGAGACCTTTTTGAAAAGAGAAACCAAATTAAACCTGAAACTGATTCCGCTTGCATGGCCTATTTGTATCGAAGGTATTACCGGTTCTCTGGTTAATTTTACCGATACGTTCTTTTTGAGCAGAATTTCCGACGAGGTCGCTTCATCTGTAGGTATGCTTGGAGCAGTATTAATGATCGGCTACTGGGTTCTTCCTTCATTTACTTCTGCCGGAACGAGTGTTGCCGCCCAGTATATCGGTGCAGGAAGAAAAGAAAATGTAAAGCCGACTTATCTTGCAAATCTTCTCATCAGTGTGTTGTCGGGAATTCTTCTGTCGCTGATATTTTTTCTCGCTTCAGGAAGAATCGGACTTTGGCTCGGCATGACTGAACATCAGAATTCTTATGCACAGGCTTACATGGAAGTCATCGCCGTAAATTTTATTTTTGTGGGATTGCGGTTTTCCTATGCTTCTATTTTAGCTTCAAAAACCCTTACAAGATATAATATGGCGGCAACGGTTGTTACTAATCTGCTGAACGTTTTTCTTAACTGGGCTTTTCTGTACGGTTTCTGGATTTTCCCTCAAATGGGAATTCATGGAATAGCCCTGGCTACGGTTATTTCTTATGCGGCAGGTTTTCTAATTCTTCTTCCGATTGTTCATTTGAAATTGCGGATAAATTTTTACGTTAAAGAATCGTGGATGAAACTGAAAAAGGTTGTTCTTCCTATTTTGAAAATAGGAATTCCATCCGCACTCGAGCCCTTCAGTTATACTTTTCAGAATATGATTGTTTCGTTTTTAGTCATCAAATTCGGCGTTGAAGCTATGAGTGCTAACACGTATGTTTTAAGACTCATTCAGCTTGATCTGACAGTATCGTGGTCGTTGTCAACGGCCGGTCAGATAATCATGAGTCACTATCTGGGGGCGGGAAACTGGAAGGAAGTGGATCGGAGTTACTGGAAGGTTGCGAGATATTCAATGATCTTTGCCGCTATTAATCTTGTCATCTACGCGGCATTTCATGGAATCTTTCTCGGCATTTTTACGACTGATCCTGCGGTAATTTCTACAGGATTTTGGATACTTCTGATTTGTGTTTTAATAGAACCTATCCGTGCAGTAAACATACTAAGCGGTCTTGCTCTGAAAACGGTAGGAGACGGAAAATTTTCCGTCACTATCGGTTTTATATTCATGTGGGGTCTGATTCCCGTAATTCTGCTGGCTTCAAAATTCGGCTTCGGAATTATCGGATTATGGGTATGTCTTCTTTTGGATGAAACAGTACGTGCCTTTATCAATATCCGCAGATGGCGGGGAGAAAGGTGGAAGAACAAGTCGGTTATATTTGAAGAGAAGTCTTCCGAAGCGGGTGAGTTTTGCTGATATTTTGTCCGACCACCGGACTAGTCGCAAAAGGCTTCGCCTTTTAAAATCATTTTCCTTCTGTCCAAGAGTTAAGCTTTCTCTATAAGGCTTTGATGACTCCGAGTGTCGGAATACAATCAAAGGCTGTCGCCTTTGTAATCCAGTTTTCGCATGGATCATGCGAGAATATTCAAAGGGACGAGGGGCTCAGTCGCCGCCCCTCATCCCTTTGAGATCCCACTCCCGGCTTTTGTCGGGCGAATTCCTCGCACCGGCTTCGCCGGATGCTGCGGTCGCCCGGTGCGCCATGATAAGGTGCGTTAATTATATAGGTGAAAATCCTATTCAGTAGGTACGAAGCGGGTACGAACTGAAACCGAGTCCTTGGGCGTTGTACGGCGACGTGCAAAGTTAAGCGTAGGACAGGAGGATGCAGGC
>JAKPJF010000174.1 GCA_029554345.1 Spirochaetota bacterium
TTGTACGGCGACGTGCAAAGTTAAGCGTAGGACAGGAGGATGCAGGCTGTAACGAAAGTGAACTGATTGAGCTCCGAAAAGGCACGCGGCTGCTGACACTGTCGGGCGTAAGTGGAAAGCACAAGTCTGTAGAATCGAAAGCGTGAGAAACTACGGGAGCCGCCGGAGTCTAAGAGGATAGCATGTATTCAAATGAATTAACGGCGCAACATGGGAGGTCTCATTTTCTCCGCTAAAAAAAAAAGCGGTAGGCAAAACCGAGAGGAATCACAGGTATGCCGAAGGGAAATGAGAAGTCGGAGCCGGTCATAGTACCGAAGAAACGGAGTAATGTCCGCGGAGGGAAGGACTGGCAGATAATGAATTTCTGGAGGAGGGAAAGACAATCATGCACAGACATGAAGAAAGTGTCTTAACGAAACTTCAAAGGATAGGAGAAATGTCACGAGCTGATGAAAGCATAAGATTCAGGACGCTGGCGCATCTTCTAACGGTTGAACATCTTGAGAACAGCTTTAGGAAACTGAATCAAAGAGGCGCACCCGGAGTAGACGGGGTCACAATGAAGCAGTTTAAAGAAAATCTTTACGGGAATATTTTTCAACTCAATCAGGAATTGAGAGAAGGAAGATATAGAGCGGTGAGCGTAAAGAGGGTTTATATTCCGAAAGCGAACGGGAAGAAGAGACCGCTTGGAATTCCAACAGTAAAAGACAGAATAGTGCAAAGGGCAGTATGTGAGATACTCACCGAAATCTACGAACCTTATTTCGTGGATAATTCATACGGATTCAGACCAGGGCGGTCATGTCATGACGCGCTGAGAAAGCTGAAAACTGAAATGAATAAGAAGAGTACAAACTATGTGGTGGAAGCGGACATAATGAGCTACTTCGACAAAGTAAACCATGAATGGCTTAAGAAATTTCTGGAGCACAGGATATCTGATAAAGGGATATTGAGGCTTATAGGGAAATGGCTGAAATGCGGATTCATGGAAAACGGAGTTGTGGTAAGGAGTGAAGAAGGAACGCCGCAAGGCGGACCGATAAGTCCGATGCTTGCGAACATATATCTGCACTATGTACTTGATTTGTGGTTTGAAAGGAAATTCAAGAAAGGATGCGCAGGCAAAGCGGAGCTTATCCGGTATGCTGATGACTTTGTGGTATGCTTTGAAAAGAAAGCTGAAGCCGAAAGATTCATGAAAGAACTAGAAGAACGCTTTGCGGCGTTTAACTTGAAACTCGCCGTAGACAAAACGAAGCTGATAGAACTTGAACGATGGAACGGTGGCAATAGCGGCACACGAGGAAAAGGAAACGGAAAAGATAAAACGTTAGTGTTTCTGGGCTTCACTCATTATATGAAGAAGTGGAAACACATAACTTTTCTGGTCAGAAAGATAAGCGTCAAGAGCCGTAACAAATTTTTAAAAGGAGTGAAAGACTGGCTGAGAGAAAACCGAGAGCGTAAGATGTGGCATCAGATGATGATGTTGAGTAAGAAGCTGAAAGGATTCTATAACTACTTTGGAATAATAGATTCCGAGAAAACAATGTGGAAAATTCGATATCATGTCAAATGGATATGGTATAAGAGTTTGAAACGAAGAAGCCAGAGAAGTAACCTGATATGGAGAGAATTTGTTGTAAAGCCGTGGGTAGCTGCATTACCTGATTATGTGAATGTAAAATGACATTTAACCGGAAGCATTATCGGGAGCCGTATGCCTTAATAGGGCACGTACGGTTCTGAGAGGGGGGCAGTCAGTAATGACTGTCTCTACCTCAACAATTAAATAATGCTATCATTATATTCTTGCATTTTCTCCACGAACTTCCTGTTCGCTACGAATGCAGCATAATGTTTATGTTTCACCTCAAACTACGGGGTAACGCTTGCGTTCTCCCGCTGAAGACTCCGTCTTCCTCGCGGATAGTCGGAACGATCCCGACAAACGAGACGTTTCAATATGCGACACGATGTCGCAACGAAAGCGTCTCGTCAGTTTCCGCCTCAATGCGGAAACTCGCGTAATGAAATTATAAAATGAATGATTCCCGAAATCACGAAAGTGCGCTAAGCACTTAAGACGATGGTGAATGAGAGAAAAAGAATTTAAACATCTGCCGTAGGCAGATACCAAATAAGCTGAGCTTTCGCAATCCGCTGAAAGCGGTGCGAAAATCGAAGCGTAAAAAAGCGGGAGGGGGTTGCAAAGGGGCGAGGGTCGGCGACTGAGACCTTCGCCCCTTTGATCTTCTGCATGAGACCATGCGAAACTGGATTTCAAAGGTGAAGCCTTTGATGATATCACGGCACCGTGAACCAAAATATCTTGATTTCTCAACCTGACTTTATCTAATAGTCCGAGGTGTTCATATGCTTGGTATGTTGTTAATGATGCTATTTCTTATGATTTCGTTTGTAATAGCCGTCATTCTTTTCTTTGTGATTGTTGCGTTTTTAATTATATTTACAGGTTCATTTGCCGGTGTCGTTTCAGGCGCTTTGTCGAATAACGGGTTAAAGGGAGTAAAAGTCTTTCTTTTCGTATCGTGCACCATGACAGGTTTTATTTTCGGAGGATTGTCATATTTGATTGTATCTTCAATCGTGATAGGCAACACTCCTGAAAGCCTGCTGCAGCTGTTTTATTATATGCTTCCCGGTTCAATAGCCGGAGGCGCAACCGGCTGCGTTGCAGCTTTTCTTTTGAATCTGGGTCTGTTAAAGTTCATAGCTTTTGCTTCGCGCACTTCCGGTAAAATAAAAACTGCGTGGAAAAATAAAAAAATAAAGTTCCGCGTTTGACTTAAATCAATTACAATGATATAATTTTCCTTTACGCTCATGTCATTGAATGTTCCGCAGCTGTGGAGCGTTTTTAAAAAACAGGAGGATTATATGAGTATGTTTTGTTTTCAATGTCAGGAGACAGCGCGCAATTCGGGCTGTACTGTAAGGGGAGTCTGCGGAAAAATGGATGACACCGCCAGACTTCAGGATCTTTTAATATATCTTTCGCGCAGAATAGCATTCGCCGCTGAAAAATGTTCAGAAAAAGAAAAATTATCAGCAGGAAGGTTTATCACTAAGGCTCTTTTCGCGACTATTACAAACGCAAATTTTGATAATTCAAGAATCAGTGAACTCATCAAAGAAGGAATTTCACTCAAGACAAATCTTTCGGCAACATGCCCGGACAGCTTTGCTGATGTGATTGACTGGAATATGCCTGAAAGTGAATACGCAACAAGGGCTGAATCAATCGGTGTTCTTGCGGATTCAAACGAGGACGTCCGTTCTCTCAAGCAGTTGTTGATTCTCGGAATCAAGGGAATTTCAGCATATTCTCATCACGCCGAAGTACTCGGATACGAAAAAGATGAAATATATTCATTTGTTATTGAAGCTCTTGCTTCTACATTGAAGGAACTTCCGGCTGACAAGATGACTGAATACGTTCTTCGCGCCGGTGAATGCGCTGTTACTACAATGGCTCTTCTTCATGAAGCCAATAGCAAAACTTACGGCAACAAGGAACTCACTGAAGTCGATCTCGGCGTAAGAGCGAATCCCGGCATACTCGTTTCGGGTCATGATCTTCTTGATCTTGAAGAGCTTCTCAAGCAGACTGAAGGAAGCGGTGTGGATATTTATACTCACAGCGAAATGCTGCCTGCGCACTATTATCCTGCGTTTAAGAAATATTCTCATTTTGCAGGAAACTACGGTTCTTCATGGTGGCATCAGGATAAGGATTTCGATTCTTTTAACGGCGCGATACTGATGACTACTAATTGCATCATACCTGTCAAAGATGCGTACAAAGATAGAATTTTTACTACCGGAATGGCGGGTTATCCGGGAGTTAAGCATGTTACCGACAGAACTTCCGGCGGACAGAAAGACTTTTCTGAAGTAATCAACTGCGCGAAAAAATGCCCAGCTCCGGTTGAGCTTGAGAAAGGAAAGATAACAGGCGGTTTCGGTATAGAACAGCTGCTTGCCGTTTCCGATAAAGTTATAGAGAATGTAAAAAACGGTTCGATCAAACGCTTTGTCGTAATGGCAGGATGTGACGGACGTCATAAGGAAAGAGAATATTTTACCCAGACGGCTGAAGCTCTTCCGAAAGATGCGATTATTCTTACGGCTGGATGCGCTAAGTACAGATACATTAAGACAGTTAAGGATGACATAAACGGAATTCCGCGTGTTATCGATGCCGGTCAGTGTAATGACTCTTATTCGCTTGCTGTAATAGCGCTTAAATTGAAAGAAGCTTTCGGTCTTGATGATGTGAATAAACTTCCGCTTTCTTTTGATATCGCATGGTATGAACAAAAAGCTGTTGCGGTTCTTCTTGCTCTGCTTCACCTTGGTTTCAAGGGAATGCGTCTCGGACCGACTTTGCCGGCTTTTGTTTCCCCGGGTGTTCTTAAAGTGCTTGTCGAAAATTTCGGCATAAAGGGAACAACTGATGCCGAAAGCGATGTGAAGGCAATGATGAGAGGCGAATAATTATTGAGGAATGTATGATTGAAGGTTTTAAGGCTATTGACGTTAAGTCAGAAAAAACAATCAAAGCATATTATAAAAGCGGCAGTAAAATGCCGCTTGTTTTTATGCACGGCATTACGGATAACGCTTTCTGTTTTTCAAGAGTCGTTAAAAAATATTTAGACCACGAAATTATTCTTTATGACGCGCGCGGGCATGGTTTGTCCGACCGGGCGCCGGATTATTCTATAGAATCACATGTGAATGATGCGCTTGCCGTTCTTGAGGAGTTTAAACCGGAGAAGCCTCTTATGATAGGTCATTCGATGGGTGCTGTTAATCTCGCAAACCTGGCAGCTTCATCGAATTATTCTTTGGCCGGCATATTTCTTGAAGATCCGCCGTGGCTTGATTTATTTCCCGAGAAAGAAGGTCTTGAATATATCACATCGTGGAAGGAAACATCTTCAAGGCGGACGAAGATGAACATAGAAGATGTTGCCGCAGAAGGTCGGATTGAACATCCGGGTTGGATTGATGCAGAATATGCGGAATGGGCTGAAGCTAAAGTTCAGGTTGATCCTGAAGTGCTTTCATGGCTTTATGATGAAAAAGTCTATACTGGATGGAAAAATATTTTAGGCGGAATAAACGCGCCTATTTTGCTTTTGACTGGCGACAATTCGCGCGGTGCATATATAAATTCCGATGTAAGCAATGAAATCGCTGAATTGAATTCAAGAGCGCAAATTATCAACATCAGTGCGGGGCACAGCATCAGACGGGATGCTTTTGATGAATATGCAAAATCTCTTGATATGTTTATTCAAAAAATCAGTCAGAAGTGACCTGATTTTTACCAAGTTGTTTGGCTTTGAGTAGAAGTTTGTCCGCTCTCATTATAAGATTGTCAGCTGTTTTGTCGTGCTCTCCGGCTTCTGTTACGCCGGCACTTATTGTGGTTTTTATTGTTTTTCCGGCAAAAATAAATTCTATGTCAGCCACATCTCTTCTTAATCTTTCCATAACCATAACGGAATCTGCCTTGGATGTAGCCGGAAAAAGCATGCAGAATTCTTCTCCGCCGACTCTTCCCGCTGTATCAATTCCGCGAATACCTTTTTTTAAAATATCAGAAACTTTTCGCAGAACTTCGTCTCCGGCTGCGTGGCCGAATTTATCGTTCAGCGATTTGAAATTATCGATATCTATATATGCCGCGCTTAAAACGGTTCTGCTTCTTCTGAATCTTTCCATCTCTTCGTTTGCCTTTTCGAAAAATTTTCTTCTATTTGAAAGACCTGTCAGATGATCGGTTGATGCGAGCATTTCAAGCAGTTTCTGAGCTGCAGTCAGTTCTTCGGTGAGGCGGCTGCTGTTCAATAATATGAAAATGACTGAGCTCATGGAATCATAGACGATAAGGTTGAAAAAGAAAATGATGTTTACAGTGTTGTCTGCAAATACATTTTGAGGCTGTGCAGAATGTGTAATGTGAATTGCCCGCATTATGGTTGCAGCTACGGAGACTAAATTGAGTGCGAGAAATATTGCCGACAATGTCTTGTTGGATCTGAAGTGTTTCAGAATCATTTTCATCTGAAAAATTAAAATAATAACTACAAAGGCGCTGAAGATGATAAGTCTGATAAAGATATCCGGATACAAATATGTAAAGATGAAAATTGCCGCCGTTCCTGCGATGGCCAGTATGTATAGGATTTTCTGTTTGCTTTCACCGGTAAACTTTCCGAGTGCGTCAGTGCGGGCTGCAGAAGAAAAAAGAGTCAGACCGCTTGCGATAAATATTGAAATGAAATCGGGAATTGATCCTCTCAGCGCAAAAAAGGCATAGGCTGATGATATGACTGAAGCGCCTACTGTCCAGAGCGCGAATCCCGAATATGTTTTCTGATTCTTCCAGTATGCGAGCAATATTAAGCTCATCGAAACGTTAATTAGAATCAGACAGAGAAATATTGTTTTAATATCCATTAATTACCATATGGTATTCGGATTATTGCACGATATCCTGAAATGTCAAAAAATATTTTTAAACATGGTTCGGATTTAGAGGCTTATTGATTCATTGCATGTTTATTGTTTTGCGAATTCTACATATTCAAATACGGATCCGTCATTATGTCTTGCAATCAAGTTTAATCCTGTCGGGACTTTTTTGATACCGTTTAGAATTTCGCATCCCTGAGTTTTAAGATATTTTTCATACTCTTCGATGGAATCAACTCTGAATGCGGTTTTGGTTTCCTTAAACGGTATTAGGTTTTCACGGCTTCCGCAGATTATCAGAATATTTCCGACTGAAGCAAGTTTTAATCCGGTTTCAGGATAATCAAATTTTAGCGAACAGTTTTCTCCGTAGAGACCTTCGTAAAATTGAATCGTCTCGTCGAAATTATTCTCAATAAAAATTCTGGACATAGTTTTTAATATTTTCATTTGAATTAATCCTTGTTAGTCATTGCAGATATTTAATCCGAGATCATATGCCTTTTTTAAAAACTCTTTATTTTCAGAAACCATTGGTTTGTAGCCTTTATCAAGACCGCAAGCCGTAAGAATATCAATCGTGTCAAACCCGATGTAGCCGAACATTTCGGCGAATGAATCCATAGATTTGCGGAAAAGAAACGGATGAGGCTGATTTTGTGTGAATATGAAAGAAACTTTTTTCCGCTCGTTAAGAAGAGTGCGGACGTTTAAATCGATAAAGGGAAACATCCGGTCTGCAAATAGTTTCGTCTGCGCAGTTACTCCGCCGAAATAAACAGGTGTAGCTATGATGAGTGCTTCGCTTTCTTTAATTGATAAATAAATTTCATTCATATCATCAGTGACCGCGCAATCGGTTGTGTTGTTTTCTTTTCAGAAATAGCACGCCTGGCATCCCTTGATGCTCATTTCATTTAGATAAAAAGTATTTACTGAAAATCCTCTGTCTTTAGCGCCTCGAAGCGCTTCATTCAAAAGAATTTCAGTGTTGCTTTCTCTTCTGGGGCTTCCGAGTATCGCAGTAACTGAATTCATGTTAACTCCTTAAAGATATATGGTTTCTGCTGTTGAGCATTCTTTTATTCGAACCAAGAAACCTGCGCTTCTTTTCTAGGCGGAATTTTATAATACCTTTCAGCAGGATATCCCAACATGAGAGCTCCGCACATAGTATCCTCTTCGCTGATCTTTAATATATCTGAAATGGGCTTCCATTGGTTTGCAGCTACCATAAGAAAACCAACCCAGCAGCATCCGAGTTCGAGAGACGGCGCCGCTGTATCAATAAATGTCAGCGAGATTGCAGAATCGACCGCCGTTATCGGATATTGTTTTGGTGCATACGCTATGATGAGTGCGGGAGCTCCTCTGAATATGCGGTCATGAGTTTTAGCTTCTTCTTCAATGAGTTTTTGCAAATTATATGCTTTTGCCATAGGATGATCATTTGCAACAAGAGTTTTCATGTAATTGATTGTTTCATCGGCAAGTCGTCTCATTACATCAGGTGAACTTATGGCTATCCATTTTAGGCGCTGTGCATTTCCTGCGGTTGGTGCGTAACGCGCGATGTCAAGAAGCGATTCGATTTTCTCTTTTTCAACCGGCTTGTTTTTGTAATTTCTAATCGAGCGGCGTGATTTCAGAGTATAGCTTATTTCGTCAAACGAAGGATTTTTTTTGTTGTCAATAGCGATATAAGATACTGAATCAAGGCCTTCGATTGAGATTGCGTCGTGAGGGCATACTGAAACGCAGTGTCCGCATTTTATGCAGGTATGAGCATTGTTTTCGTCTGCCTGCGGGTAATGAGTTTTTTCATCGATAATGATTAGTTTCATCGGACATGCTTTTGCACATAAACCGTCTTTAGAACATTTTGATTTATTAATATATATCGGATTCATTTGTTTTCTCCTTTTGTCCCGCAAAGTCTTTTACCGAGTTTGAACGCTTTTTTGCAGTCTTCGGGAAATTGTTTTAGCCGGAATTCTTCCTTTTCTTCAACGCTTGTGTATTCATAAAGAACTTTAGCGTAATCTTCAAATTGATAAGTATTCATACTTAAAAGATATTCAGTGTCTCCCCAGACTAAATCAGTGCGGCCTTTAATCGAAGCTATATTCATTTCAGCTCCGCTTGCTTTTAAAACTTCATTAGAACTCAAATTCATGGTGAATATCAGACCGCATTTTTTTCTGAATCCGTTTACTGCGGAGAATGGTTTTGTGTAGGCGACTTCGGGATAAAGAAGACGTTCGAGAAATGATATGGTTTCTCCGCTTGCGGAACTGAAGTAAATAGGGGAAGCAATGATAACCGAGTCGGCTTCTTTTATTTTATCAAGAACAGGAGAGAGTTCATCTTTATATCCGCATTTGCCGTAGCTCGCTGAATCCAGTGTTTTGCATGCGGAACAGCTGATGCATCCCTTGAAGTTCAAATCATATAGATGTATCAGTTCGGTTTCTGCACCGGCGGATGATGCTCCGTCGAGAGCATGTTTGATTAAAGTTGCTGTATTCTTGTTTTTACGCGGGCTTCCGTTTATTGCTATTAGTTTCATCATTCCTCCATTGTTTTATAGTTCTAAGAATATCGAACAATAATTTTGTCAAGCATAAGTTTAAATGTTTTAAGAATTTCGAACAATGCTTGACTCATATACTGTTTTTGTCTATTTTATCCTAAAGGAGAATAATTTGAAAAAAATTCCTCATCCGAGAAAAGAAGACCTTGAGCTTTGCTCTGTTCTGAGCGCTCTTTCGGATCCGGTGCGTCTATCAATAGTAAAAGAACTGCTCGGACGGGGCGAATGTAACTGCTCTTTTTTCTGCGGATTTTCGCTAGCAAAATCAACAATGTCTCATCATTTTAAAGTACTCCGCGAATCGGGTCTTATTATGACAACAATAAAGGGAACTGAATATATCCATTCGGTAAGAAAAGATGAACTTGATTCAATGTTTCCGGGAGTGCTTGATTCGGTTTTAAAATCGTACGATAAGCGCAGAAAGTAATAATCTGAAGTTTGCCTTAAATTTCGGAGAGTCTTTTTTTTACTGCAAGAAGACCTTTTTTCATATCTTCAATATTCTCCGATCCGGTAAGTGAAATCCGTACACCATGATGATGTTTTCTGCTTTCTATTGAAAACCTGTCGGATGAAAAAAGGCTGATCCCTTCTTTTTTCATAATGTTTTCGAATGCAGTTCCTGATGTTTCTTCGGGAAGTTTCAGGTAAATGAAATATCCTGACGGAGCGGAAGCGATTTTATAACCGCTTAATATTTTCCGCGCGATGATGTTTCTTTTTACAGCCTCGGTACGCTTGACTTCAATTGTCTTTTCCGCTTCACCGTTTTTTATCCATGAAGTTATTATTTCTGCATTCAGAGGCGGAGCCATCCATAATGAGTTTAAAACAGCACTTGCGATGTTTTGCCTTATTGCAGGCGCGGCGCATACAAAAGATATTCTGAGCCCGGCACCGAATGCTTTCGATATTCCTGCAATATAGATTGTCCGTTCGGGAATTCTGCAGAAGACTGAATTTCCTTTTATCTCTGCAGTATGAATGTATGCGTCATCTTCAATGACCGTGAGAGAATGCTGCGAAGCGGTTTGGGCAATTTGATCACGCCGTCTTTCATTCATCGCGCAGAGTGTGGGGTTCTGCATTGAAGGCATTATATAAAGACCTTTGATTTTGTCGCGGCGGCATGTTGAAGCGAGTTCTTCCGGAATCATTCCGTATGAATCGGACCGTACCGGAACGAGTTTAATTCTCAGCATTCCTGCTAGTGTTTTCATTCCGGGATATGTCATTTCATCTGCGGCGATCCGGTCTCCTTCGCGGAAATTTGAAAGCAAGGAGCATGTGAGCGCGTGCTGTGATCCGGCGCATATTATTATATTTTCTTCACTCTGAATTATCCCGTAACGTTTGAGCCATTCTTTCGCGACTGAACGGTGACGCATCATGCCTTCGGGCTGATTATAGCCTGAAAAAAGCCGTGCTGTTTTTCTGCGTGAAATAATTTGCAATATTTCATTCATATCGGGATCAAGATGAACGAGCGGGCTCACAATTCCCATTTCAATCATTCCAGGCGATCTCGGCTCTGGTGATGCGATTGATATTCCCTGGGGAGATGTGGATGAGATATATGTTCCGCTTCCGGTGCTTCCCGAAATGAGTCCGCGCTTTTCGGCTTCTTTATACGCTCTGTAAACGGTACTGGTGTTAACTTTAATTTTTGCCGCGAGATCTCTGACTGAAGGAAGCATGTCGCCGGATGATAATTTTCCGGTGAAAATATCTTTTTCGATTTTATCAGCGATCTGCATAAATACAGGCTTTCCGCCGGATAGTATTATTGAGAAATCCGTCATGCATACACTTTTGCAATTGTATGCATACAGTGTCAAGATCAAATGGACGCGATCCGGAGGTTCAAAATGCTTTCATTTGTCTTGTTCGCGGTTATTATGACTTCTACTCCCGGACCGGGGAATATTTCGATGATGATTCTCGGTCAGAAGTCAGGTTATTTGAAATCGCTTCCTTTTCTTGCGGGAACAGCGGCCGGATTTGCTGCTGTAAATATTGCGGTGCTTTCAGGCGCGGGTATTATATTGAATTCGCATCTTGGCATGGTGATGAGAATTGCCGGAATGATTTATGTGGTCTATCTTGCTTTCAAACTCGTAATTACTGAAGCCGCTTCAGATTCAATTCAATCGAAATCGGCTTTTGCTCACGGACTTCTGCTTCATCCGTTAAGCGTTAAAAGCTGGACTATGTCGGCTTTCGCTGCTGTTAATTTTTATTTTCTTACTTCATCTTTCGGAGGAAAAATATATTTTATTGCGGTGTTTCTTGTATTTCAGGTTCTGTTTCATTCATTGTGGTGTGTTTCCGGTAAAAAAATTTCACGTTTGTTTTATACTAGAAAGAAATCGTTTATGTTCAGAATTTCTGCCGCTCTGGTGATGGCAGGAAGCATACTGTATCCCGTTATTAAGGATATTTATAATGAAATATAATGTTAAAAATGTTTATGACATTCTTGCTGATGCGGCAAAAGATATTTTCTCAGGTGTAAAGCTTGTGCGGTTATCAGGTGATGGATCAGCATGTTTGTTCATTGTAGAATTGGAGAATGAGGCTGTTCTCAAGGCGCATTATCATCTAAAAGGTGATGAAACATATTATGTGCTCGAAGGAAACTGCAGCATGATGCTTTGCGGAATTGATGATGTACAGTGGAATGCAGATAGAAACATTAGTCTTGCACGAGGAGATTTTATAACAGTGAAAGAAAAAACCGTTCATTCACTGCGCAGCGGAAAATCATTGAGCCGGATTATGATAACATGTCCGGAAGATCATGCCGGATTTGACAGATATTTTACGGAGGATTATGATGAAAAGATGTAAATTTATAAAGATGGATGTTTTCGCCGGAGATAAATCATACGGAAATCCTGCTGCGGTTTTTTATCCCGATGAAATAATAACTTCTGAAGAAATGCAGAAAATAGGATACGAGCTAAAAGGTTTCGTTTCTGAAGCAGTTTTTATTTTTAATGATGATTCAGGAAAATCCGATTATCATCTTCGTTATTTTTCATGTGAACGTGAAGTTCCATTCTGCGGACACGGAACCGTAGGAGCACTTTATGATATGCTGAAATCAACTGAAGATACAAGGCCGATTATCACGATAAGAACAATGAAAGGAATCCTTGAAATAGAAAATAGAATTAGTTCTGAAGATTCCGTGTACGTTACCGCGCCGGAACCATTATTCCATGATTATAGGTTTGATGCGGATGAAGTTTCAGCTGCACTGAATATTGATTCTTCAGCGATTTCCGGAAAATTTCAATTAAAGGCTGTAAATGTCGGTCAGAATATTCTTCTTGTTCCGTTGAAAACTCTTGATGATGTTGTAAAATGTTCGCCCGATTATGATTCAATCAGAAAGTATTGCTTATCGCATAATGTCGAAATTGTAAATATTTATACCGAGGATGTAAATTTTTCTCAAAACTTTATACGTTCACGCGTCTTTGCTCCCGGATTCGGTTATCTCGAAGATCCTGCCACCGGCTCAGCGAATTCGGCTCTGGCTTATTTTCTTAAAAAAGAAAACATATGGAATGGGAATCCGTTTTCAATAGAACAGGGCGTTCTGAAAGCCGATCCGAGTCTGGTTCGTATAATTTTTAAGAATAACAGGGTATTATTCGGCGGAAAAGCAAAAACGAGGATTGACGGATATTATTTTTTAGTGTAGAATAATAAAGGGCGCTGGGTTCTTTCACGCGCCTTTTAAAAAAGTTTGACAGTATATTGCGGTGATATGAAATTCTGTTTTGCGGATTTGTCCGCAAGGCGGCGTTGCCATAATATAACAGGCGGTTAACACTATGACTGAAAACGGAATACCTGTGGATCATGAGATCGTAGAAAACGATTTGGTTTCGATAGACTCGGTTCTTCCTAAACAGCTTTATATTATTCCAATAAGATACAGACCGATTTTTCCGGGAATAATCACTCCATTGATAATTTCGAAAGGAAAATTTGCGGAAGCTGTTGATAAAGCTCTGCTTGCTACACGCACGGTCGGACTCGTAATGCTTAAGGATGACAATGTAGATGACATTAAGCCCGGAAGCATCTATGAAATGGGAAGCGTTGCGCGCATATTGAAGAAAATCAATCTTCCTGACGGAGGAGTAAACGTTCTTATAAACAGTATCAAGCGGTTTAAAATTACAGGAATCATCAATACGAAGCCGTATCTGGTTGCGGAAGTCGAATACCTAGAAGACGAAATGCCGAGAGCGAAATCTAATGAGGTTAAGGCTCTGACTCGTTCGGTTCTTTCGCAGTTGAAAATGCTTTCTGAGAATAATCCTCTCTTTACGGAAGAAATGAAGCTCACGATGGTCAATGTCGATGAGCCTGGAAAGATTGCGGATTTTGTTACGTCAATTCTCAATCTTGAGCGCAATGAATATCAGCAGGTGCTTGAGACTATAAATGTTCTCAAGAGACTTGAGCTGGTGCTCGTTATGCTCCAGAAAGAGCTTGAAGTTGTTTCACTTCAGAAAAAGATTCAACAGCAGATAAATGAAAAAATAGATAAACAGCAGAGAGAATATTTCCTCCGTGAACAGCTCAAGGTTATCAAGCAGGAGCTTGGTATGGAAGAGGATGAGCGCACTAAGGAAATCAACGAACTGAAGGCCAAAGTTGCGGCTCTTACCTTAAATGAAGAAGTTCTGGATAAGCTGAAAGAGGAAATTGAAAAGCTTTCTTCGATGGATGCAAACAGTGCCGAGTACAATATTACACGGACTTATGTTGATACGCTTCTTGCTCTTCCATGGAATACAAAAACCGAAGATATGAATGATCTTGTACGTTCGGAAAAAATTCTTAACCGCGATCATTATGGTCTTGAAGACGTGAAAGAAAGAATTCTCGAGTTTCTTGCGGTAAGAAAACTTAAGCCTGATGCGCGCGGAACAATTCTGTGTCTTGTGGGCCCTCCGGGTGTCGGAAAAACTTCTCTCGGAAAATCTATAGCCGCATCTCTTAATAGAAAATTTTTCAGAATGTCTCTGGGCGGTATGCGCGATGAAGCTGAAATAAAGGGACACCGCCGCACCTATATCGGCGCGATGCCGGGCAAAATCATGCAGGGAATTAAAATATGCAAATCGCGCAATCCTGTTTTCATGCTCGATGAAATCGATAAGCTCGGTTCAAGCTATCAGGGAGATCCCGCATCGGCTCTTCTCGAGGTTCTTGATCCTGAGCAGAATAATGCGTTCCGTGATCATTATCTTGATGTTCCTTTTGATCTGTCTGATTTGTTTTTTATTACTACGGCGAACACTCTTGATACTATTCCGCGTGTTCTTCAGGATAGAATGGAGATAATACGTCTTTCAGGATATATCTCTGAGGAAAAAGAAGAAATAGCGAAGCGCTATCTTATCCCGAAACAGATTAAACTCCACGGACTCGAGAAAACCGATCTCAAAATTTCAAACGCGGGGCTCAAACTTATAATTCAGAAATGGGCACGTGAAGCAGGGGTTAGAAATTTTGAACGTAGAATTGAGACAATATGCAGAAAGCTTGCTTCAATTAAGGCTAAGGGCGGAGAAATTAAAAAAGGAGAGCTTTCTGAAGAAGATGTCAGGAAGTATCTTGGACCTGAAATATTTCATGATGATGATACTCTCAAGATTGACAAACCGGGGCTTGTTAACGGGCTTGCGTGGACATCATTGGGCGGAGCTACACTAATCATAGAATCCATTCTTGTTCCGGGCGGAAAGGGAAATGTTCTGGTGGCGACCGGTCAGATCGGTGAGGTTATGAGCGAGTCATCGAATATTGCTTTCAGTCATGTAAGAAGTCTTCTGTCAAAAGATGAAGAAGCGCTTAAGCTGCTTACTCAGAATTCCATACATCTCCATATACCTGCAGGAGCGACTCCTAAGGACGGACCGAGTGCTGGTATTACAATGGCAACTTCCATCTATTCGCTGCTTACATCAAGAAAGGTGAGGGGAGATGTTGCGATGACCGGTGAACTTACTCTGACCGGTAAAGTATTTCCTATAGGCGGATTGAAGGAAAAGCTTATTGCGGCGAAACGTGCCGGAATAAAGCATATAATTTTTCCAAAACTGAACGAGCGTGATTTGGAAGAAGTTCCTAAACACATAAAGAAAGGCCTGACTTTTCATCCTGTAAACGAAATTGGAGAGGTTCTCGAGATAGCGCTTCATCCTGCGGCGAAAAAATCCGCTTCTTCTAAAAAAGAAAAAACGTTGAAAAAATAATTATTTTGTGATAGCATAATCCGTCCGTTACAGACGGATTATGAGGTCTCAATGCCTATAAAAAACATCATGGAAGATATTGTTCTTTCGGTTGTCGATAGAGTTATTCGGGAAGAGAATACATTTGCAGATGCAATTGAGTTCAAACAGGACGTGGCAGCATATGTATTAAACCGTATACCGTCAAAGTATGTTACAAGTGAAAGAGGAGTTCTTCATTCGAAACTTGAGAGTAAGTTTTTCGTTCAGCAGAAGACTGATATACTTCTGCTTGTTCATGAAGCTCTTAGTATTATAACCAAAAGACGCATTGCGTCGTCGATTGATTTTGAAAGTATAAAAAAGAAAAAAAAGTTGTTTTCGCCTCATCTTATAGGTGAGGTGCTTGAAGAAACAACATTTTCTATTGTTCCTGATATAAATGTTTATCTTCTTCTAAACGGACATCCTGCTTCGATGATCGATGCTTCATGGGTAAATCCTTATTCTACAAGCAAGGCGACAATGGGATATTATCATTTCTGGCCTGAGGTAGATCTGGCGGAATTGCCTGAAGGCGAAGAAGTGACCTTTGAGATAGTTTTTTCGCATCCTAAATTTGAAAGCAAGTCGGTTATGTTTTCTGTTATGCCGTCAGAGAATTTTGATCCATCTAAATCTAAGGTGATTCCAATCGCGCTTCTGAAGCTGAAAGAAGGCGAAAACGCATCTTTTCTCTACGATTGAAAATGAAAATATTGCTTATCTCTCCTCCGTTTTCTGATTTCTATTTTACTCGTGCACGTATTGAACCGCTGGGCTTGCTGTATGTTCAAAAATCTCTTTCTCTTGCAGGGTACGATTCGGATATTTTTGATTTTGCAAACGTAAGGCATGAAAAGAAAATAAAACTGCCTCACGAATTTTCATACCTCCGCAAATATTATCACAAAGACTTGTCTTATTTTTCATTATTTTCTGATTATAAGAAATTGGGCTTATCATATGACGAGATGTGCTTTAAGATAAAAGAGTATTCTCCTGATGTCGTTTTTGTCTCAGCTAATTTTTCGGCTTATGCTTCGGAAGCACGGGAAGTTATTTCCGCGGTGAAAAAATCTTCTGCTGCTTTGGTCATTGCGGGCGGATGGAGCGTGACAGCGGAGAAAGAAAAGATATATGATTTTCTCGGTGCGGATTATCTGATTCAGGGTGATTTTCCTTCTGACAGCTCAGAATTGATGAAATGTATATCTGGCAAAAGAGATCCTGTAGGAATCCCTGGATTGATTTATAAGAAGAATGATTCAATTTTTATCAACAAGACTGTCGATTATGTAATTCCTGAATATTATCCCGAACGGACAGGTGAATATTTTTTCAGAGGGGAGCGGATTGCTAAAATTATTTTGAGCAGGGGATGCAGAAACAGGTGTGCATTTTGTTCTGTTCACCGGAGCGGAAAATTTTCTTTTAGAAGCATCAAGTCTGTAGATGAGGAGATAAAATATCTTTTTGATCTTGGAATTGAAATTGTTGACATAGAAGACGATTCTCTTTTTTTCGATGCTGGATATGCTTCCGAACTTTTGGCTATTATCAGAAAATATGCAGATAAGGGAATGCGATTTGCTGCAATGAACGGAATGAGTGCTAATGATCTGATTCCATTTGCTGAAAAGTGTATTGAAAGCGGTTTCATCGAGTTCAATCTTTCACTTGTTTCTTCAGATAAAGATGCGATCCGTGAATCTAATAGACCCTTCGGGCTTGATTCTATTAAGGAAGTTCTGGGAATCATAAACGGACGGGTTGAAACGATTGTATATTTGATTGCAGGGCTTAAAGGAGGAAGCGCGGAGTCGTTACTCCGTGATATACGTGAACTTGCAAAACTCCCAGTAACAATAGGTATTTCGCCGCTATATTCCGTGCCCGGGGTAAAATTTTTTGACGAAGTTGCGCCTGCAGACAGAGAGTTTCTTCGGGGTAGTACTTTGTATAAATTTTTTAATGATTCGAGAGAGGATGTTGCATCTGCAATGAAATGCACGAGAATGATTAACCGGATTCGCGTAATGGAATATACAGATGAAGATTCTGAAAATATATATTATTTCAGAAAATCTGCGGAAAGAAAAAAATGGTATCGTAAAACAAAATCCGGATGGATAGACAGTTTTAAATTTGATGCTGATATTTCGGATATTGACGTTTTAAAAAAGGATGGAACTTTTACAAAGTTGTAGTTGATTAGAAGAAATTTGTGAATTTAGTATTATGTTAAACTGAGAGGATTTTTGAATATTGTTGCCAAGTATGCCGTTCTTCAAGCTGTATCTATTGCTCCATTTATAGCAGGTTATTTCTTCAGATGCAGGATTAAGTCTTACGCAGAATTTAGACGAAAGATTATTCTGTTTAACCTTGTAATTCTTGAACCTGTAATAGTATTTTATTCCATATGGGGGATTGATGTTGATAAAACAGCACTGTGGATTTTTTCAGCAGCTTTTTTTATTGCTCTATGCGGTTATGTTTTCGGAAAGATCTTTGTAAAAATACTCAGACTGAAAGGAGATGATTCTTTTTCCTTTGTTCTGACTTCCGTCATGTCTAATACCGGGTTTACGATGGGAGGTTTTATATGTTTTTTAACTGCTGGAGAAAAAGCACTGGCGTATTCGTATTTCTGTTCTCTAGGTCTAGCTTGCCTTATATATTTTCTTATATTCCCGCTTTGTTACGTCCGGGAACGCGGTGAAAAAATAACTTTGTCAGTGTTTCTTCGCGGAATATTCAGAATAAATAATTTTCCAATCATTGGATTTCTTTTGGCAATATTATTCAGACAATTGTTCAGACGTCCGCAATTCGATTTTCCATTGTTTGATATATTGGTTTGTGTTTTAGTAGCTGGCTATTTTCTATCTCTTGGAATGGTTTTTCAGTTTAAAAAGAGCAGATCCGAAAAGCGCATACATATATCGGAATTTCTAATCAAATTTATACTTGTTCCAATTGTGATAATCGGTGCTGTTATAATTTTGGGGATTGATGGTTATGCCGGTTATGTTATAGCGATTGAATCTTTTATGCCTTGCGCGGTATTTTCTGTTGTTACTCTTGTTCTTTACAATATCAGTCCGGAGTTGTCAGGCCGCATTTTCGCTTTTAATACAGCCGCTTTTTTTGTTTTTATACTTCCATTAATTCTATTATTTTCAAAAAAAGCGGCATTTCTGTTCGGATTATGACTGCAGGGCTTTTTCCCTGATTAATTTCCCCTGAGTGTGAAGTGCTTCGATTCTGTTCATGATTTCGTCAACCTGATACTGGCGCATTTCATCTTTATCTTTTACTTCGGTATGTTTTTCTGAGATTTCCTTCACAAATTCGGATGTCTTAGTTACTTCTCCGATGCTGAATATTATAACATCTTCTTCATAGGCTTCTTTTGTCATATCTTCGTGTTCCTGCGGTATCATGTTGTTGCCGTTTATTGAGCAGCAGCAGAAATAATCAAAGATGCTGAGATATGCCATGGTTTCTTTCATTCCCTTCATGGAATCGGCATCCCAGTCGCGTCTTCTAGTGCCTGCAGGATAAAGAACGAAAATATTACCTTTATTTTTTAATTCCATGATGTGCTTTGTGGCTCTGAGATTGATCTTTTTAGCAAGATCAAATTCTTCGCCGGAAATTTTTGAAAGTCCCCTGATAGGAAATATTACAACACGAGTAAACATTTCTGCAAAAAGTTTTACAACAGGATTTTGGTTTAATTTAACTCCCGCTATAAAAATCAATTTTTCAAAAACTGATTCCATTCGTTTATCAGGGTGATCCTTAAAGCGGATAAACATGCTCGGCACATCCATGTTTGATACATGTTCGGAAAATATTATGCATGATTTTCCTTCGTCTGCAAGTTTTTCTAATTTTAAAATATTTTCATATCCCGCTACATCACTTCCAGGAAGATGTCCCGCTCTCATGAGTTCTGCGAGAAGTTCTCTATTATTTTTGATAGCAGGCTGATATACATTGTCCGGAGAAATGGTATTGTTCTCATTCATTTGAGAATTCATCATCATTTTCGGAATAGACTGAAGAAAATAATCTGTTTTGTTTTTAACAGAAGACATAAAACCTCACCATCTGAATCTGCAAAAAATTTCACTTAAACTTGCAGTGCTGAATAAAATAAATATTTCTTAAATTAGGTCAAATTAAAAAAAGCAAACCGGCATTCAAAGCCGGTTTTGCTGTTTTCATTCGAGAGATTTAAGCCAGTTCATTTCGGCTTTCAGGTGATTCTCAATGTAAGTATACATATGCATTAGAGAAGATTCTTTGTTTTTGCTTTCTTTATCAATTTTAGTTTTCATCGAATTGAGTTTATCTTTGATAAGCTCTTTTCTGTCTTCAAGAAAAAGACTTCTCTGTTCATCGCTAAGTGAAGATATGAACATAAGAACGATATCTATGTCAAAATGCATCAGATTGCGGTCGAAGTACTGCTTAACCAGTTTCTTGTAATGCTTTTTGCCTTCAGGAAGAATTGAGTATACGTATCTTTCCGGATTTCCGCCGTCTTTTTCAGTTCCTATACGTTTAATCCAGCCGTTTTCAACAGCTTTCTTAATTGCATAGTAGATGGATCCGAACTTGATATCTACGTAGTCTTCAAGTCTTTCTACGATTTTTTTCTTAATGTCATAACCGTAAAGATTGCCCTCTGTGAGAAGACCTAGGATTGTGATTTCTATTTTCATGTTGCCTCCTAAATAATAGAAATGATTTTGTATGATTGCATTTGAATTATACAGTTTGCATTCAATATAATACAAAACGGTAAAATTTCAATATAAAATTTACATAATAAATATTAAGATTTGCTTCCTCCGTGACCCGAGAAAACCGCAAGAGCTTTTTTAATCAATTCTTCAGTAGAAGCGGATGAATTATCTTCAAGCAGCTTGGAAACCGTAGAGCTGACATTTTTTTCATCATAACCGAGAGAAATAAGAGCTTCGATTGCATCATTTTTTTCCGTTTTAATTTCAGCCGATATATGGTCTTTAAAAAGATTTTTCTTACGTGATAATTCAAAAATAATTTTTTCAGCCTTAGCTTTGCCGATCCCGGGTATTCTTGTCAGAATTTCAGTGTTGGAGTTGTTTATTGCATCAGCAAATCTATCAATATCCAATCCAGATAAAATTGAAATTGCCATCGACGGTCCGATTCCGTTGACTTTTAAAAGTATTTCAAATATCTTCTTTTCGCTTTCACTAAAAAATCCGAAAAGTTTAAGCTGATCTTCTCTGTGGTAAGTGTGAACATGAATAAAAACTTCCTCTGAAACAGAAAGTTTTTGTGATGTTGAAAAGGGAATGGTCAATACATAACCAACTCCTTTGACATCAATAAGAACCTCGGAAGGCTTCAACAGAACCACTATGCCCTTGAGAAAACCAATCATAGACCAACACTCTTTTACTGCCTTTATTTTTCAAGCATTTATTGATATAAAATAAATAAGTAAAATGAAACAGCACGAAAGTGTTAACCGGCTATAAGCATTATTGGTTCCTTTGTGCGGCTATTATTTGAAAATGTGACGAATTTTTCAAAAATGTTGTGGAATTATTTCATTGCTTTATTTCAGTTGAACCGTTGTAGATAACGTTTGCGCCTTAATTGTTTAAAATAAAAAATAACTGGAGATGGCAATGGAAATAAATGAATATATGAAAGGTATCAGACGGGAGCTTTCTGTCTCGGTTTCTGATATGGAGAAGATATCAAATGACTTTATCGCTGAAATGAGAGCGGGTCTGGAAGGCCGAACCAGTTCTCTGAAAATGCTTCCTTCATATATCAGCAAACCTACAGGAAAAGAAAAAGGTTCTGTTGTAGCAATTGATTTCGGCGGGACTAACGTAAGAATACTGCAGGCAGATCTTGACGGTTCCGGAAAAATAACAGTTAATGCAAAAAACAAGTTTCCGCTTGTAGATCCGGATGGAAAATATAATTATACTGCGAAAGAAGCAACCGGCGAACAGCTTTTTGATTACATAGCTGAGCATGTTGGTGAAATATCAATAAAAGGTGTGGAAAATTCTTTAGGACATACTTTTTCGTTTCCGTGCAAACAAAATGGAATTAATAGCGCAGAGCTTATTTATTGGACGAAAGAAATAAAAACAAGCGGCGTTGAGGGGCATGATGTTTCAAAAATTTTGGAAGATTCTTTGAAAAGAAAAAAAATTGAGAATGTTACTCCTAAAGCTGTAATAAACGATACTGTCGGAACATTGCTTGCTGCGGCTTATTCTAATACCGATGTTGATATGGCTGCAATCTGCGGAACTGGTCACAATGCATGTTATTTGGAACCCAATCATCCGTTAACCGGAAAGCCGATGATAGTAAATATTGAATCAGGTAATTTTAATAAAGTTCCTCAATCCAGATTTGATGCTAAAATTGATGCAGCAAGTGAAAGGCCCGGCTTGCAGAAGCTCGAGAAAATGATTTCTGGATATTATCTTGGTGAAATTATCAGAGTAATTCTAGAACAGATGATGAAAGACGGGGTTCTTCCTGAGAGTTCGGAAATTGTTAAAAAAGATGTTATATACGGTGCAGATATTGACAACATAATTGCAGACTCAGCTGATTTTGGTGCAACTGAAAAAGTAATGAAAGATAAACTCGGGCTGGCTTCATTGAACCGTGATCAGCTTTTTGCAGTTAAAGAAATTGTTGATATGGTTTCTGTCCGGTCTGCCAGACTTGTAGCGGCAATATTTGTCGGTATCATTTATCATATAGATAAAAATGTTGAACGAAAGCATGTAATTGCAATTGACGGTTCGTTATATGAAAAAATTCCTAATTACGATGTAAATATTCAGATGGCGATGGATGAACTTTTTCGGGAGAAATCAGGTAAAGTTTCAACTATCCTTGCTAAAGATGGTTCGGGTATAGGTGCGGCGATTGCAGCTGCTACTGCTTAGTTTATTGAATTAATAAAGTGAATTGACGCAGGCTGAATAGATTTTTTCAGCCTGTTTTGATTTTTATGGTTCCATAATATGATAGTTTTATGAAATTCGCATTAAAAAATGTTTTTAGGTTAAAATCAATTCGATAGTTATCTGTTTGAGATTTCGGATTATCATTGCGCAGAATTTTTTCTATGATAATCGCAAGTAAATATTCAATACCCCATTCGAGAATAGAAGATACTGAAACTTTGTAAAGTCTTCTGTAATCCATGCAAGACTCATATAATGAATCCGGAATGCTCGCATGGAAAATTTTCCATTCTTGGTCAGTGTGTTTTTTCTTTTGATATCGAACAGCTTTGAATAGATTTGCATCTTTTTTCTGCAAAATCTGATTTTTTAAACACTCTTGAAGAACGTAGTTGATTATCTTCTTTCTTCGGATGTTATTGAGAGATGAGAATTTAATTATTTTATTATAAGATTCCAGTGAGATATTCAATGTAGTTTCAATCATGCCGGCCTCCTTAAATAACAACGAAACCGGCATGATTATTTTCAAAACATCAGGATTAATTCTGTTAAATGCATAGTTTTTTTGCTACGTGGGATGCTTCAACAGCATCTTTGCTGTAGAAAGCTCCGATCGATTTGGCATATTCCTCGGTTACGACTGCTCCTCCAACCATTAATTTGTAGGGAAGTTTTTTCGCAAAAATGAGTTCCGACATTGCTTTCATTTCAGGCATAGTTGTAGTAAGAAGAGAACTAAGGCATATAATGTCCGCTTTGACTTCGGCGGCTTTTTCTAATATAAGCTCATTGTCGATATCCTTGCCCATGTCATATACGTTAAACCCATGATTCTCAAGCATCATAGCTACGATATTTTTGCCGATATCGTGGATATCGCCTTTGACTGTGCAGATTACGACGGATTTCGAAGCTTTCGAAGATTCCTGCTTCATAATAGGCTTCAATACAGTAAAACCCTGTTTCATTGCATTAGCAGAAGATATCATCTGCGGAAGAAAATATTCACCTTTCTCATAAAGATCTCCTACAACATTGAGCCCGGCGATCAATGCATCATCCATAATCGTATCAGGTTTAAATTCATTTAGAGCTGATTCGATTTCTTTACAGATTGAATCAGAATCACCTTCGATAACAAGCATCTTAATCCGTTCAAGAATACCGAGTTCAGATTTTGATGATATGGATGAAATTGTACCGGTTGCGGATGATTTGAAATGTTCAATATATTTTACGGCATTTACATCTTTTCCATAAATGAAATCTTTAGCAAGATTTTCTTCGAGTGAATTGCTGTCGATAATCTCGAAAGCTTTAGTGTTTACAATTCCGAATTTCAGTCCGCGCTTAAAACCTTCCTTTATGAATGCATTGTTGATGTGTTTTCTTTCGGGCAGGCCGAAAGAAATGTTGCTTATGCCGAGACTTGTTTTAATTCCCTGTTTTGTGAAATGTTCGATTACTTTCAATGTTTCTACTGCAGATCCCGGCTCTGCACTTTCTGCAAGCATTAGAGGGTCGATGATTATGCGTTCTTTATCTATTCCGTCATTAATAAGCATTTGAATGAGTTTGTCGCCGATTTCTATTCTTTTGGCGGCATTTCTATGAACTCCTGTTTCATCAATGCATAGACCTACTATAAATGAACGAAAGCGTTTTACGATTGGTATTATTTCATTATATTTATCCTTTCTGGCATTGATTGAATTTATCAGCGCAATTCCAGGATAATTTTTAAGTGCTGATGTTAGAACTTCTCCGTTTTCCGAATCAATCATCAACGGAGTTTTAACCAGCGTTGTAAGAATATTTACAGAATTTTTCATCGCGGCAATTTCATCAATGCCGGGTGTTCCTACGTTGATATCAAGAATATCAGCGCCTTCATCCTGCTGGGCTTTCGCTTCTGAACGCAAAAACTGAGTCGAATTTGATTTGAGATCGGCTGCAAATGCTTTTCTTGCGGTCGGATTCAGTCTTTCTCCGACTTTTACGAAATCTGCAGACTGAATGTCGAGAGACGAGTATCTGCTGGTAGCATAGTGAAAACTATGTTTATACTCAAAAGGCCTTTGTTCAATGGAGCTTGTACAGTCTTTTACTGCTTTGATGTGATCTGGATTTGTTCCGCAGCATCCTCCGATAATTTTGACTCCGAGTTCGGCGAGTTTGGAAGCTAATTCTCCGAATTTATCGGGAGTCATTGGATATGTTGTTTTACCTTCTACTACAATCGGCAGTCCTGCGTTAGCCCATACTGCGACGGGAACTCCGAGTTTATTGATCGTTGAAAAATTATCTGAGAGAATTGAATATATTATATCCGGTCCTAGTCCGCAATTCGCTCCGACCGCGTCAGCTCCGTATTGAGCAAGTGTTGCGAAAGCGGTTATAATGTCAGTGCCGCCGTGAGTTTTTCCGTCTTCTTTAAAAGTTACGCTTGTAATTACCGGAAGAGAGCAGTTTTCTTTAGCGGCCATAAGTGCTATTCGTGCTTCGTTGATGTCATTCATCGTTTCGATTGCGATTAAATCAGCTCCGCCTTCAGCAAGACCGATGATCTGTTCAGCAAACGATTCATAGACTTCATCAAAAGTAAGTTTTCCGACGGGTTCAATCAGTCCGCCTGCGGGTCCCACAGAGCCTGCAACAAGAGCTTTGTCTTTTGCAGTATTTCTAGCGCATTCGGCAGCTTTTCTATTGAGTTCGCGGCATCTGTCCGAAAGTGAATATTCAGCAAGTTTAAGTTTGCTTCCGCCGAAAGAGTTTGTTTCGATTATATCTGCACCGGCAGAAACATAAAGATTGTGTATCTCTGTTACAATGTCGCCGTTTTCGGCATTTAAAAGCTCGAAACAGCCTTTGTATGAAGGGATTCTCTGCATCAGCAACGATCCCATTCCTCCGTCAAGTACGGCCGCCCGGTTGTGTTTTAAGAGATCGTTGAATTTCATATTTTACCTCGTTTTTTAGAAAGGGAAATGAAAAAAGAAAGGCATATTTTTGCAATAAAATATTCTTTACATTCGGACTATTTTTTTTATGGTAAAGTGTTTTTTTACATTTTGTATGTAGATTTTTAATTGGAAATGACACTACTTTTTGCGGAGTTAATAAGACTTTTGGCTGGATATAAAGATTGTTTGATAAGGAGATTTTCTTGAATCATATCAATAAATTTTGTTTCACTATTTTGCTTTATCTTTGTGCTTGCGGCGGGGAAGTTCTGGATGATGCTCAGAATTTTGTTCCCAACGAATCGCCGGTAATTACCAGTATTAGTTTTGAACCTTCTGATTCCAATTTGATAAATTATGAGGATAATCTCATCCCGGATATTCCTTTTATCGTAAAAGCCAGTGCTTATGATCCGGAAAATGAAGGACTTACTTATACCTTTACCTCCGACCAGGGGAGCTTTGCCGGGCAAAAAGAATCGAATGGAGAAGTTGAGGTTGTATTTGTTACCGGAAAGATGAAATCCGGCGAACTTGTTACTGTGAAGCTGACTGTATCCGATCCCACAAGAAGAAATAATGAAGCTGTCGAAGTGATTTATATAGGTAAGGCGAAACCTAAGGCTAACATTAAAGCGGAAAAAGACGGAAGTCTGATATCAGACGGTGATACTATCACTCTGGCTAGCAACGGTTCATGCCCGCTGACTTTGACTTCGGACTGCACGGGATCATTTCTATTTGTTGAAAAAGACTCTGAATCAAATCCTCAAAATATTTCGATTGGCGATAAAGATAAGGTCTTCGGACTTGAAACTCCGACGGGAACAAACAAGTCACTCGTTGCGACTCTTTACGGCCCTGATGCAACTGTACCGGATCCTAATCATATGCTGAGAGTGAGTTCGGTCGGAACTCACAAGGTCTGGATAATTTTTGAAGATATGCTGAGACAGAAGATAGTCATTCTCTGCAATGTGATTGTTACTCCGTAGTCTGATTTAAACCTGATGTTTCATTGAGACTATTTCGCCGATATACATGCGGTGATGTGGTATTATAAAATATTTATGATAAAAGTTTAAGGAACCCTGTTAAATCAGGGTTCCTTTTTTGCGTTTATATGTCGAAGACAGCGCCTTTGTCCGCGCTTGATACAAGCATCGCGTAGCGCTTCATGTATCCTTCTGTAATTTTCGGTTTAAATTCGCCGAGTTCAGACAGGCGCTTTTTGATCTCTTCATCTGAAAGCTTCACGTTCAGACTGCATGCGTCGATATCAATTTCGATGATGTCGCCGTTTTGAATCGCTGCAATCGGACCTTTTGCCGCAGCTTCAGGCGAAACATGTCCGATGCTCGCGCCTCTTGTAGCTCCGGAAAATCTTCCGTCAGTGATCAATGCTACGTCCTTATCGAGTCCCATTCCGGCGATTACCGAAGTCGGTGTGAGCATCTCTCTCATGCCGGGGCCTCCGCGCGGACCTTCATATCTTATTACGACTACATCGCCTTTTACTATTTTTCCGCCGAAGATCGCTTCGACCGCTTCCTCTTCGCTTGCGAAAACTTTTGCAGGTCCCGAGTGTTTGAGCATTTCAGGAGCAACTGCTCCTTTCTTTACAATCGCTCCGTCGGGGGCTATGTTTCCTGTCAGAACCGCGAGTCCGCCGTCGGCGTGAACAGGAGCCGAAACAGGTCGGATAACGTCTTTGTTAAGAATTTCGCTTTTTGCGCAGTTTTCGGAAATGCTCTTTCCTGTTACTGTGAGAGCGTCATTGTTCATCATTCCGTTTTTAACGAGTTCATTTGTTACAGCAGGGATTCCTCCGGCATCGTGAAGATCGATTATATGATGCGGGCCTCCCGGAGAAAGCGTACAGAGATGAGGAACCTTTGCCGCCACAGGATTGATATCTTTGAGCGTCAGGTTTATTCCTGCATAATGCGCAATTGCCGGAATATGAAGTGCCGTATTTGATGAGCCTCCGATTGCCATATCCACCGCGAGCGCGTTATAAATGGCATCCTTTGTAATGATGTCTTTCGGCTTGATGTCTTTTTCAACTAGAGTCATTATCTGTTTGCCCGCGAGCTTCGCGAGTCGTATGCGGTCGGAGCTTACCGACGGAATTGTTCCGTTGAAAGGAAGCGCGATTCCGAGAACCTCGCTCAGGCAGTTCATCGAATTTGCCGTAAAAAGACCCGAGCACGAACCGGCGCCCGGACATGCCTTGCATTCCATTTCATAAAGCTCATCGTCAGTCATCTGACCGATCGCGACTTTTCCGACGCCTTCAAACATCTGTGTAAGCGAAATATCTTTTCCTTTGTGACGGCCGGGAAGCATCGGTCCGCCGCTGATTACTATTGAAGGGATGTTCATTCTGAGAGCGGCGATTATCATCGCAGGAACGATTTTATCGCAGTTCGGAATGAATACAAGCCCGTCGAAAGGGTGAGCTGTCGCCATAATTTCTATTGAGTCTGCAATGAGTTCTCTCGAGCCGAGTGAATATTTCATTCCTTTATGGTTCATCGCGATTCCGTCGCAGACGCCTATTACTGAAAATTCAAGCGGAGTTCCGCCGTTTGAAAGGACTCCTTTTTTTACGGCTTCGGATATATTGTTGAGGTGGATGTGCCCCGGAATAATCTCATTGGCTGAATTTACGATTCCGATAATCGGACGTGCCAGTTCTTCATCTGAAAGTCCCGCAGCTTTGAAGAGCGAACGGTGAGGCGCTTTCTCGCGGCCCTTTTTCATCAAGTCACTTCTCATTTTATTCTCCTTCCGGACGCAAACGTCCTGACAAAACATCAGAAATGGAAACGGGTATTTTATCAATAAAAATTTGTCCTCGAGCCGGACGGGCTCCAAAGACTTTGTCTTTGGAATCTGGGAAGCCCGAGAGGCGGGCGTACTTTTCAAGGCTTCGCCAGTTTCCGCAGGAAGCGGAAACATAGCCCGCGAGATGGTCGAAGACCATAGCGGGACACCGCAAGCGTTACTTAAGACTTATGTGCGAACATTTTTATTTTTATTCTGGTCGAAACAGACAAGGATGTCTGTTGAGAAATATCAATTTAGCATTGAAATCATTCTTTCTGTCCGGTGCGCCATGATAAGGTGCGTTAATTATATAGGTGAAAATCCTATTCAGTAGGTACGAAGCGGGTACGAACTGAAACCGAGTCCTTGGGCGTTGTACGGCGACGTGCAAAGTTAAGCGTAGGACAGGAGGATGCAGGC
>JAKPJF010000204.1 GCA_029554345.1 Spirochaetota bacterium
GGAATATCTTTTTTCTGAAGTATTTCTTCGGCGATCTGTGTTCCGTCTTTCTTTCCCTTGCCTAAATCAATATCCATAAGAATTAGATCGAAAGAATTTTCTTTTGAAAGAACAACTTTAACAGCGTCCTCTCCATTATGACAGAGAACCACTGAGTAGCCGTATTCCTCGAGTTCGTTTTTCTCGCATTCGGGAATCAGAATTTCATCTTCAACAAGAAGCAATTTTTTGCCGTTAAGCATTGCCATTCGGTCATTATAGTCGATCACTATAAAAATTCAAACAAATTATAGCATAGTTAGTTTAAAACTATATAAAATAAATAAATATTAATTTATAAACATATATTTGTATTATGATAATAAAATCTAAAATAATTCATTGTTTGAAAATTCTTAATGTTGAAGAAGGCAATGTTCTTTCAATTACAACAACTGTTCCTGCAATATAATCATGTATCGCTCTTCTTTTTGAATTTGTTAAAACAAATGCAACTTCGCTCCAGAACCAGATTCTTTCCATAAACCGGATTGCAACAAAATATAATGAACCGAAAAGTGCGATGAAATCGTTGTAAGTAAATTTTTCGGATGTTATTTGTTCGTTTGAGTAATAATTTCCAATGGTGATAGCAAGCCAGATCAGATTCATTATACTGAAAAGAATGTCGCCTGAACTTCTCAGAATTGAATTTTTTAGTGTAATATCTGTGAAATCTAATTTGACGACTTTTAATCCAATAATGCTTTTTCCGGGGGTGGCTCCGGATTTAGTATGAAAATAAATAAAATATAAGGGAATTGTTATAAATGAAATAAACATTAACCCGAAGAGATATTGCTGATTCATTTCCAATAGATAGAAGATTGGAATAAAAAAAGCAGACATAATTAATGAATCTATTAAATTGGCAAAAAATCTGTTTAAAAATCCGGCATATTCAATATCTTGTTTTAGAGTATTTTTGTTTTTTGATTTTTTATCTGAAGAAAGAGAGTTCAGTCGTTCCACGACCATTTTATATCTTTCGGGGTATTTTTTTCTGTCAATACTCTGTTCGATATCTAACAATTGCTTTACGGAATAACCTTGAATTTTAAGTTTATAGTTATTATTGGAATCTGTCATATGGCCGTCTCTTTGAAAGATTTGTTCTAATTCGATATTATCTGTTCAGAATGTCAATTGCAATTAACTAATGGATTTTAAAATTGAAGTTTGTTGAAATTCGTTTATTGGTTAATTTAAAAAGGTTATTGATCAATATTCGCGTAAAATGTGATAATCTTGACAATTGAAATTTGATTTCTTAATGTTTAAATGTCGTCGTATCATGTATGTCTATGATGTAAAAATTGGGATGGCTCATTTTTTCAATCGGCAGAAGAATAATGTTAAGACGAATAAAAATTTAGCGGTTGTCGGATGATGTGTCTGAAAGAATATTTTATTATGAGGCTGTATTATGAATACTGATCATTCGGAACTTGCCGAATCAATTGCTTATTGCGGCTTAATCTGCAGACTTTGTTTTTTGGCGGATAAGTGTGACGGCTGCAAAACTGATAAGAATCTTTGCGAAAGGAACTGTTCGGATGAGGGCTGTTTTAACCGCAGCTGCTGTGAATCGAAAGGACTTAAAGGTTGTTATGAATGTGCGGAAATATCTGCCTGCATTCAGGGCATTTTCAGTTTGGGTGATATGTCAAAGATAAAGGCGTTCTCAATATGCATTCGTGAGGATGGGATAGAATCATTTGTCAGTTATGTTATTTCGAATATAAAGAAAGGCCTCAGTGTTGAAAAGGGTAAAGATTATGACGGCAAATGTATTGATGAGGTTTTAAAAGTGCTGAGAAATGTAGATGAATCATAAAAGAAAAATAAGAATATCATTATTCTATTTTCTGATGATGTCGACAATTATGTTTATCTATGACAGTTGTTTCGTTGACAGATGGGAATGGCCGACATGGATTCTATTGCCGTATATGGTTTTTACGGCTATTATTAGCATTTTGCCGGGAATTCTTCTCCTGAATCTTACTTTAAGAAACATATATCTTTATCATACGGTTTCATTTCTGCTTTATATCCCTGCAGGGTTCGGTCCGTATCTTCTTAAAAAGTTCGGAGCGATAATAGAATCAACTGAATTCTGTTCGAATGGACTTCTCTGCTTATTTGTAGTATTTTGGATTTATTCGTTCATTGTTGCTGTTACGGGATGCTTTGCGGAAATCTATTTTAGAAAAAAGAGGTTTCTGAGAAAGTAATGGTTAATGATAAAAATATTTTCCTGACTGTTTTGCTGTGGATTCATTTTTTGTTTTTAAGTTTATATTTTGAAGCTGATCTTATGTTTCATAGGTTTGTTATAATGACAATTCTATCATTTATATACCCGATTTTAGTTCATAGTATCAGATATTGGAAACTTCTGTCTGTGTTCGTGGTTGTTGTGCTTACATCCAATATTATAGGGAATTATTCTATTTACATGGAATACCGGTATGATAAAATATCATTATTTTTTCTGATGATTTTTGCAGCGGTAATAATTATAATTTTGTTTATGTCTTTTACGTTGGGTTTTGTCTTGCGAAAAATTCTTGATAAAAAGAAAAAGAATAACTGATTAGTTTTGAAATTGATAAAAATAAGTATTTCCGTGTAATAGGAGTATTATATGACAAACAGTATTGATGATGCTGTGAAAATGTTTGAAGAAGGTTTTATCTGTTCTCAGGCGGTCTTTGCCGTTTTTTCAGAGAAATACGGTCTTGATAAAAAACTCGCGCTTAAAATTGCGAACGGATTCGGCGGCGGAATCGCAAGAAATCAAGAGGTATGCGGCGCTGTTTCGGGAGCAATAATGCTTATCGGTCTTAAATATGGAAAAACAGAATCAGGCGACTCGGCTTCTCATGAACATACGTATGAATTAGTTAATAATTTTATTGATAAATTCACTGAAAAGAACGGTTCAATTAATTGCTTCGAGCTTCTTAAATGCAATTTGCCGGAAGCAAGAGAGAAAGGCCTGTTTTCTTCTTTGTGCAGCAATTATGTGCGTGATGCCGCAGAAATCGCGGAAGAGCTGCTGGCAGAATGAGTAGTTAAAATAATACTTTCTGTAACTAAAAATTGATTATAGTAACTAATAGCAAAAACGGATATGATATTGACTTTTAAAATGTAGATATCATGATTAATAATACTTAATAATATCCAGGGGGGGATTCGATGAATAAAAGGATTATGCTTTCTATTTTGCTGGTTTCTGCATTTGCGGTGATAGCCGGTTGTTCTACTGTTTATGTCAAAATAGATAATGACATGCAGAAAGATAAAAGTTTCTCAACATCAGTTTATGTTTTTCCTGTACCTAAAGTGAAGATGCGTCTAGGTTTTGTAATGAGCCGTATAGAAAAAGGAAAAAAAGCTGAAGAAAACTATTCGTCTTTTCCCATGAAGGAAAAATTTCTTTTTTCTGTGAAGAATCAGTCTGAGTTAGTGTCGTCGACTTTGAAATTGGATTTAAGCAGCAAAGTTCCGGATGATTTGTATACTAAATTTGTTTATGATGATGATGTTCTGGATTTATCAAGTGTTGCTTCACAAATAAAAACAGATTATCTTCTGACATATCAGATTTTAGAGTACGGCAACCTGACTGACCGTGCTAATCTCAGAGCAAGATACACTGTTTATGATGTAAAAAAGAACGAAGCTGTATGGATGGCAATATCCGATAAGGAAGTGGAACTGGAAGGATTCTTTTCCGGGGAGAGTGATAATGCGAAGGTGGAAAAGGTTCATAAAGCTCTTGAGACAGCAATTGATCTTTCCGTAAAGGATATATTTGAATCATTGGCTGATTGATATTTTTATTCGGAAATTCAACATTTTGAATAAATGATATAGTGAATTCATAACAAAAGTCCGGCATTTCTGCCGGACTTTTAATTTATTTAACAACGCCTATCTCTTCAAGATATTCTCATGAAAAATATGTATCAGCCATAATTTGATAACCTGATGCTGTCGGATGTATGCCGTCACTTGACATGTTTGCTGTTTCCCATACTCCTTCCCATATGTCGTCAATCAGTTCGATGTCGTATAGATTTGTTGTTGGAGTATTTTTGATATCTTCAAAAACTGTGTCGCATTTGTCGATTATTTCATCCTGCTCGCTCGCATCAGTAATTTCTTTTTCCGTGAGCATATCTCTTGCACTTGCTTCATTATAAAATGGTACGACAAAAACAATACGTTCCTTTGTATCGAGCTGGGTAATCATGCTTTGGATATTGGTTTTAATGGTTGCGAGTGTTGCGTCAAGGTCTTCTGGTTCGCTTGCAAAAAAATCGTTCGCACCAAGACAGATGATAACGATATCCGGATCTTTGTCGAGCAGATCGGTTTGAATTCGTGCAAGTGCATCATCTGTTGTATCTCCGCTGACACCTGAGTTAATGACGTCTGCTGTTACCTTTTCCTGGAAATATGCAGGGTATGATTTGGTTTTATCAACAACACCCGGTGTAACGGCTGACATGCCTTCGGTGATACTATCCCCAAAGCATACAATTGTAAAGTTTGAATCATCGCTGCTGCTTCCGCCGCAGTTTGTTAAGGAGAAAAGTGCTGCTACGAGCAATGTGCAGGCAAATATTGTAAATCTGCCGGTTTTTAAAAAAATCTTATTTAACATTAATTCCTCCAAAAGAACCATGAATTAAAAAATGATAGTAATAGAAGTAAAAAAGTCAATTAGATTTAAAATTATAAATGAGTAATTCGCATTGATGCCGGGTTTTGCTGTGATCTTTATTGTAGACAATATTTAAAATTGTTACAGACAGATTTGAATTAAATAACCAGATTGCAATGATGAAACCCGTTCTCTATATTTTATCAGGACTTCCCGGTGCAGGTAAGACTGTTTTAGCGAAAGCTCTCGCTGAAAAAACCAGATCTGTTTATCTAAGAATCGATACCGTAGAGCAGGCAATCCGCGATTTGTGCGCTTTCGATGTGCAGGGTGAGGGATATCGTCTTTCATACAGAATAGCCGAAGATAATCTGCGTCTGGGAAATTCTGTTGTTGCGGATTCGTGCAATCCTTGGAATCTTACCCGCGATGAATGGCAGAATACAGCTTTAATGTCAAATGCGGATTATGTTAATATTGAGGTAATCTGTTCTGATGAGATTGAACACCGCAGAAGAATCGAAAGCCGGAAATCCGATATTCCGGGTCTGATTCTGCCCGATTGGGATAAAGTAATAAATCGTAAGTATGATGCATGGGAAACTCCGCGGATATCAATAGATACGGCAGGAAAATCAGTTGAAGAATCTATTTCCATCCTTTTCGGCAGACTTTCACTCTGAATGACAGCTTAATTCAAAGAATGTGCCAAAAATTCAATTGACAATACTAGGCATGTTTTTAACTTTAAGCGTTTTTCCCACAATGGAAAAGAATTACTAAAGCAGACTATATTACTTATATAAGAGGTATTTCAAATGAAAAGAACTTATCAGCCTAGTAAAAAGAAGCGCATCAGAACTCATGGTTTCAGAGCAAGACAGGCAACAAAAGACGGAATTAATGTTCTTAGAAGACGCCGTGCAAAAGGACGTCACAAACTTACTGTTTCTGACACTAAATACGCGAAATAATGATTAAAAAGCGGAATTCTCTTAAAGGAAAAAAGAGCTTTTCGCTCGTATTTAAAGAAGGAAGAAGGATAAGAGGTGCCGATATCGCAATTTTTTCAGGAAATACAGCAAAATGGGAGAAGGAAGGGCTTATTGCCGCTCCTTCTTGTCCGCTTGTCGGATTTTCCGTCAGCAAAAGATGCGGTAAGGCGCATGAAAGAAACAGGATTAAAAGAAGGCTTAGAGCCGTTGTGAGAGAATTTCTGCCGTGCATGAGGGGAAACCCCGTGTTAATAATCAAAGCGTCAGACGGAATTTCGAAGTCGGATTTTTCCGGCATCAGATCCGAATTTGAGTATCTCGCGCGGAAAAACGGGATTATTGATTAATGAGACCGGTGTTGGGAAATTTTTTCGCTTTTATCGCATGGATTCTGATCCTTGCCGTAAAGGTTTATAAATATGTCATATCGCCTTTGCTTCCGCCGGCATGCAGGTATTATCCTTCATGCTCGGAGTATACTGTAACAGCTCTGAAGAGATGCGGCTTGCTGAAGGGTTCTTTTCTTTCGATGAAAAGAATTTTGCGATGCAATCCGTTTTTTCCGGGCGGATATGATCCCGTGCCTGAAAAATAAGCCTTCCTTTTCCTGGTAACCTAACAAAAGGAACCGGTAATGGGAAATAAAAATTTAATTATAGCGATTGTAATCTCTCTGGTTATTTGGATTGCATGGGGACAGTTTTTCGGAAAGAAACCTGTACCTCCGACTTCTCAGGCTGTCGTTGAGACCGAAGCAAAAAAAGAAACTGCGGCTAAGACTGAAGAAAAAACTGATAAGAATACGAAATCTGAAGAAACAAAAATTCAGAAAACCGCCTCGAAGACTCCCGCGGTAGAAACTAAAAATACAATAAAAGTTAAAAACTATAATGCAGTTCTTTCCAGCAAGGGAGCACGCATAGAAAGCATTAAGTACGGTGAAAAACAGATAGAACTTGTCGCAGGACGTGAGAAACTCGACGTAAAAGGATATCTTGATTTTCCGGTGTATTTTTCAGATAAGGAACTTCTTTCGGGTTCTTCTCTTGATGACGAAATCTGGGAAGT
>JAKPJF010000003.1 GCA_029554345.1 Spirochaetota bacterium
ATGGTGACGCTGGGTAAAGAGCGCGTTGTGCAAAGGCTTCAGGACGCTTGCGCTTATATTAATTCATAATGATAACACACAAAGTCAGTTTTGCTTGACTTTTGTCAGAGGATTAAATAGTCATACCGGACATTTTTCCATGATGGTCCCATCGTCTAGTGGTTAGGACGCTGGCCTCTCACGCCGGAAACCGGGGTTCAACTCCCCGTGGGACTACCAAGTAATTCAATAACTTACAACGACAATTCTACGCTTCTTTTAAATTGGGTGCAATATAGGTGTAATCAGGATCATCCAGGCTATCAACCACTTCTTTGTTCGCTCCGGGTACAAGGTGCCCATATATATCGACAGTGACTTGAATGCTATGATGCCCTAGCTGGTCCTTGATGTAGGCAAGAGAACGATTATCTTGGATAAGTTGAGAAGCATAGGTATGACGGATATCATGGATGCGGATTTGTCGCATTTTGGCTTTCTCAAGAATCTTCTTGAATACACGCTCCCTCCAATGACCTTCAATCAAAGGTGTGCCTATCTCGGAAATAAAAATCCATTCGGGCACGCCCTCTCCTTTAGCAAGATATTCTTCTTTCCGTTTAATTTTCAATTTTGAAAGACATTCTGTTAGTTGCCGAGACATATCAACGTTTCTGTATTTATCATTTTTAGGTGTACTTGTATGACTTTTTGACCTGCTGCGCCTGACGATAATAAATCGGTTATTAAAATCAATGTCGCCCCACTGCAAGGCAATAACTTCACCAAGTCTCATACCAGTGCGGCATAAAGTTAAAAGCATCGGATAATGCTTCGGGTAATTCGTCAGGCAAGTCTCCAAGAGCAATTTTGTCTCTTCCCTGGTGAGTGGATCAATGTGGTATTTTTTTACTTTTGACCTTATTAGTTTTCTAATGATTTGCGCCGGATTTGAAGAGATCTTATTATCATCAACAGCAAGCTCTAAAACTCCACTTATTGCGTTTTTGATATGCGTCGCGGTACTGGCTGCGTATCCTTCTTTAAGCTTCTTTTGTAATAACTTCTTCACCACAGCCTTGTTTATGTCAGTCACCGGAGTCTTTTCAAGATCCGGCAACACATGATTTTTAAGAATCCCCGTATAATCTGATATTGATATTTTTTTACAGGTGGCTGGTACGGTATTTTCAATCCATGTTTTGGCGTAATGACCAAAAGTAACATCTTCGTTCTTGCTTAATTTAAGATCGCCAAGAATTAACTTGGCTTCAATCTTTTTTGCAGCCTCAAGCGCAAACCTTTTGTCACGACCAATTTTTTTTGATCTACGCTGACCATGGTGTTCAATGAATATCCACCAATCGCCTGAGTCTTTTATTTTTTCTCTGACTTGTACGGACATAGACTATTTTATCTTCTTATCGATATACTTTATTAAATCGGAAATTTTAAAATCAGAGTCCTTTATCTTTTTAAGCAACAATATTTCTTCGTCGCTAGGTTCATATATTTTAGAAAACTTTGTGTTCTTGAAAAATGGTTCAACGTTCTCTCTTTGAACTGGTTCCCACTTTTTCAACATATCGTATTGTTCTTCGCTTATTGATTGAACAGAAATAGATAAGCTAATTTCAATTGATTCAGATTTTGCAATTTCAGAAATTTTAACGAGAGGATTTTCAAGACCTCCGCCCAGCATAATCATATCCGTATCTTTCTTCCGTCGAAGCACGAATATATTATTTTTGTCGTCTTTTACAATAATTGCATATGTTGGTGTTTCAAACAATGATCGATCTAGATATTTTTTAAATCCAGACAACTCAGGTTTCAATAAAATAAGTTTAACATTTTTAGCGTGTTTTATAATGCTGTACAACGGTTCATAGCCTGGAAAACCCGGTACGAGGCCACGGGTAAGCATGAAAAGTTTATAAAAATTATCTTTATTAAACGGATATACAGAATTATCATTGATAATCCGCGTATTAATATTCAGTTTTTTGGTAATCGATTCAATATGTTCTTTTGATATTCCAAATCCTTTTTTCTCAAATTTATCAATTGCCGAGCGTGATAAATTAAATAAACCAGCAAAATTTTCCTGAGTATATCCACTGGATTCTCTGATTAATGCAATAAATTCATTTAGTTTCATAATATTAACGCCTAAGCAAAAAAGTAGTTGCAAAAGGTAGCAATTTAAGTATAATGATACTTAACAATGACACTTTGAAATGATACCACAAATCATGAAGAAAACACAACATAAATTATTAATGAGGTATTAAAGCAGCATGAAATATTTTTGCTCATGCGACAACGATATTTAGGAGTTTAGCGGATGACGATGAAGAATGAAAAACAATTTTCACAAGGTTGGGCCAAAGTAAATAAAACGGCAACACACATTGGCATGAGTCCAAGGTCAGTCAGGAAACTTCTCAGGCAGGGATTGCCTTATTCTCGGCTGCCATCAGGAGCTATCCTAATTTCGCTCGATCAGGCTGATGAATATATAAAAAAATTTCAAGTCGTAAACGACGAACTTGATAGCGTAGTGAATGATGTCATCAAATCGATAAAATAATCTCTATAATCTGCTTAAAAATAATTATATAAATGACCTTATCGTCAAGAGAAAATAACGAAGAATTGTATGCAATAATTGAACGTGCCAAGACATTATCGTTAAACGATATTGGCCGACAAACAAAGGCAAAAGAAATATCGGAAAAAGAGAATCACCCAAAAAATAATACCTCCCGCAAAAATCCCCTTCAGAAACAATCAACATCTTCTTTTCTGCCAAATGAACTCACACGAATAAGTCCTTTTTTTGTCATGTCAAAATTTGAGATGGGGCATCGACCTTTGGAAAAGAGAGTATCTGAAAATTCATGGGGAAAAATGGAAATCCAGGGGGAGCGTTTATCAATTTTTGACGAAGGTATTTTGCTCGCAATTTTAAGACTCTCATTATTAAAGAAATCATCGAGTTTTTCTACGACGATTAATCAAATTCTGACAATTCTCGGTACTTCCCCCGGTCGAAACACCTACCATTCTGTTTGGTCGTCGATAAAAAGACTTGGGGCAACAACTATAAGCCTTTACGTCAAAGATGAAAAAAAAGAATCCTTCACTCATATTTTGGCTGGCGGAATTTGCGACGATAAATACAACATTACAATAAGCATAAATAGATTTTTTGGCGAAATGTTTTTGAAAGGGCTAATTACTAACATCGATATCGATTTTCGGTCCAATCTTAAGGGCGATATTTCAAAAGCATTGTACCGGTTCTATCGAAGTCAGCCAGCCAATTATGAAATACATCTTCAGAAATTATGTAACGCAATCAACCTCGATCAATCACAAAAGAAATTCAGACTCCGCGAAAAAATAAACAAAGCTTTAAATGAATTAAAACTGAATCATTTCCTTGCGGCCGGGATAATAAATGAAAAAGATCACGTCGTCACTAAAAAAGGTGAGGGAGTGAAAGTTTAGACAATTGAAGATGATTTCTTAGACAATTGAGGATGTAACCTTAGACAATTGAAGTGGCTTTGATAGACAATTGAGGATGATAGTTTTGTCATTTGGGGATGTTTTTAGATTATTTCATAACAATATAAAACACATGCATGACATGAAGTATTTAAAAGATATTTTAGATATAAAAGATATGTAAGAGAAACATTGAATTATTCTTCGCTCAAGGGTTTTTGAATCATGATTTTGTTAATATTCGACATTCTCAATTACATAATTACGGAACCAGGGCTGATGTTTGGCGGTTGACGTTAGGGTACGCTGGTTTTTACGGGACACCATATACAACGGTTACCCGTTGTGAGTATAGAATGAAATTGATGATAAATAATAGTAATCATTAACGTAATAACTAATTATTAACACATTAATGCATTAATAAAATTTTATTAACGGTGCAAAATAACAGGACAATAACATGTGTTAAATTGATAGTTTACGTATTTAAACAGGTTAATAATTATACATTAAAAAGCGAAAAGGGGAAAAGGCATTATGGCAATAAAAAGCTTGTCGATTTCCGATGAACTTTTAGAAAAAATTACACGCGAGGCCAAACAAAAAAACCTTTCTTTTTCCGAATTGGTTTGCCAGCGGATTTCTCAAAGTTATGTGCCGATATCTTCACAAAAATCCGATCATAGTGCTGAAAAAATCCTGGCCAAGATTGATTCCCTCGATACAAATTTCAAACAAACCGTTATCGCTTTGAAAAAACAAAATCCACAGATAGATTTAGAAAATCAATTGAGTGATTGGCTTAATATTTTAGAAAGCAGAATCAAAGATAAGATCTCAGTGCTGGGATCATCCATAGAAAACCAGAGTAACCTTTTTAAGGATTTGTATCCAAAAATCAAATATAAAAATTCATACGACTGGGGTGATTCTCTTGTTTATATCGCAGATCACTTTATGAGTTCTTCCTGGATTCATTCCGGGAATATTCTTCTTTTACTACTTCTGATTTTTTTGGGCGTAATTATCTTCTTAAATACAAAAGATTGGGATTTGACGAGTAAAGCATTATTAGCTCTAGCCGTAATTCCGGCATATTATTTTTTACTTCACCGGATACTAAAATGCCTCGTCGTCCGTGGTGGCTGGCATCAAAAAGAATAGTAATTTTTCTCCAATTATTAAAAATCAATTTAAGAGGTCATGCTCATGGGTCCAGTAAAAATAACAGCAACCGGTGCGAAAGAATATTATTATGAAAAAGATATTATTTATAATGCTGATGGCCAACAGGATAATACACGGTGGTATGGCGGCGGCCTGGAAACTTTAGGATTAAGTGCCGGTGAGAAAATAAAAGGTGATCATTTTGTAAATATAGTCGAAGGGAAAGATTTAGACGGCAATCAAAAAGTTCAACTGTCTTATGAAAGTAAAGGCAGAACAGAGCATAGCGCCGGGGTTGATTTTGTTTTCTCCGATCCCAAATCAGTTTCCATTTTGGAACATATTGCCGGCGACGCCGGAATAAAAGAAGCCCGCTTGGTTGCTATTGAAACTGTAGTAAAACATATCGATGAAAACTATATCGCTTACCGGGAAACACATGATCATAAAACTGAAATTGTTAATGCTCCGGGAGGCGGAATCTTTGCCACATTTGCCCATTCGACCAGCCGGGAAAATGATCCTCAATCGCATACTCATGTTATCATCAGCAATATGGTGGAACGTCCTGATGGCGAATTCCGGGGATTGTGGAATAAAGAAATCTTCAAGCACCAAAAAGAAATTACCGCAGTTTATAATGCATCAATGTCCAAATCTCTTGCCGAATTGGGTTATGCCATCGAGAACAGAGGGAATGGCCTTTATGAAATCAGCGGCATGGAGAAAGATTTAATCAATCAATTTTCCAAGCGGCATGAAAACATTGAAAAGACTGAAGAGCAATTAAGAGATGTTTTAACCTTTGCCAATGACGCCCAAATTAACCGGGCAGCTACTCTGGAAAGCCGGCCTAATAAGCATTATTTATCTGTTGAAACTCTGAAATCCGATTGGAATAAACAAATACAGGCTTTGGGCTATTCCCCGGAAATAATATCCGGCAACGTCAGAAATGCGGCGCAGGAATTAAAAGTAAATAACCTTACGCCCCAAGATTATATAAATAATGTCGTCCGGGATCTCATTACCAATGAATCCACATTTTCTCAATCCGTGCTTCTGCGGAATGTTCTGACTTTATCCATGGGAAAATATGATAAATCAGATTTTATTCCTGAAATGGAAAAGGCTAAAATAAATGATACTATTCGGGAGATAGCGCCTGGTATATATTCCACACCGGAGATGATGGATATCGAACAAAAGATTCTTGATGATCTGAAGCAGGGGCAGGGAAAAATGAGTTCTCTTATGACCATTCCTGATTCCAATAATTTCCTTGATAATTATCAGAAACAAAACAACATCAATCTGACCGACGGGCAGAAAGAACTTTTTCAGGCTGTAATGACCTCTCCAGATCAATTTATTATCTGTCAGGGGGATGCTGGTTCCGGCAAAACAACCGTATTCCAAGCCATAGCCGAAGCCGCCGAAAGCGCAGGAATAATTTTGGAAGGTTATTCCAAAACAGGCAAAGCAGTTCAGGAATTCATCGAAAAGACCGGGGCTAAAGGACAGACTGTTGACTCTTTTCTCCAGAATCATGCTGGAATTGTAAATGCCATCCGGGTAATTGACGAAGCGTCAATGCTGGGAAGCAAACAAACACTGGAAATGATCGAATCAGCTAAGCGGGATAACTGCCGGATGATTTTGCTGGGCGATGTTAAACAATTGCCGGCAATTGATGCCGGACGTGCTTTTCAGGATGCCCAGGAGCTGGGTCAACTGCATGTTGTTACACTTGCGGAAAGTATCCGGCAAAAGACCGAATATACCAGGCAATTGGTTGAGGCTATCAAAGATAAAGATATTGACCGTGCGCAGCAGATTCTGGAATCGAAAAACAGAATAACAGAAATAGCTGATCGTGATGAACGTTTAAACGCCGTTAAAGAAGCTTATTTGGAAAAAGGGGGTATGGATAATGGCACTCATATAATTACGCCCACCAATGCCGACAGAAAGGCTTTAAATGAAATGATCAGGACTGAGATCAAGGAAGAGGGAAAACTTATCTCAGAAAAAACCTTCACCATTCGGGAAATAGTCAGCATGAAAGAAATCGACAAGAGATATGCCTACAATTATGAAGAGAATCAAATCTTATATGCCCAGAAATCATTCAATGGCATGAATCCAGGCATGGAAGCTAGAATTATCAATATTGATCAGACGAACAACTTTTTAAATTGTCAGACAGTCGATGGCAAGGATTTATTTATTGATGTAGCCCAAAATGGCGACAAAATCAGAATTTTCAATGAAGCACCAAGAGAATTTGCCGCAGGCGATCATATCGTCTTTCTTAAAAACGATAAATATTTACAGGTTCAAAACGGATTAACCGGGACAATAAAAAACATTGATGAAAATGGCAATCTATCCCTGGACATCAACGGGAAGGAAATATCATTCAATATCAAGAATTATAACTATATCGATCATGCTTATGCCATAACGACACATAAATCCCAGGGAGCATCTTACAACAATGATATATATTGTGCAAAAGCAGACAATGTTGATCAGAAGCAATTTTATGTTGCCGCCAGTCGCTCCAGGCATGATTTTGAAATATTTGTTGACGACAAGGAAAGGTTCTTTGAAAACGTAAAAACAGAACAGCAGAAATCATCGACTCTGGACTACATTCAAGATAACAATAAAGAGCAAAAATTAGAAAGTAAAATACAAATCGACGATAAAGAATCCCCTAATGAGATAAAACAAGACAAACAGCAAGAGCAATCTATGGAGCACGAAAAACCACGCTTTCGGGAAATGGAGATGGAATTATAATTTCTGCAGCTACGA
>JAKPJF010000060.1 GCA_029554345.1 Spirochaetota bacterium
TGGACGTGATAAAAACATACTTAATGAGCGTAAAAGCAAGTTAATGCTTGCAAAAAAATGCCGAGTGGCAAAAAATAAGGAGCGCATGGAGTTTGCCTCTTAATTTATTTTCATAATGTTCAAATTATTTGAAGCGAGACAAAAAAAGTATTCGCATGTGTCGCATTAGTTTCATTTCTATCATCCTGCGGCGGTGGGGGCGGATCCGGCGACAATGATGATTTAGATAAGTCTTCAGTAGGAAAACAGGGTAGACCGATTGGAGAAGTTGATAGTAATGGTGACGGGATTGCTGACGGCATTGTGATAGATGTCGACGGTGACGGAGAAGGCGACGGATTGGATACAGACAAGGATAATGTTATCGATAAAGGCTGGTCTGATTCATACACTGTTTTGCCGTTTAAATACAGGGTAAAGAAGAAAATGTATTATGGTAATAAAAAAAGATCTAATCTCGATATAGACAGTTCAAATGTTACTTTTTATAAGATTGAAAATTATTATACAGATAAAAGTACTTCTACAGATTATAATATCGGATATGACGGTATAGCTTTCACTTCTGATGATTACATAACAGGAAAATATACCATGAATTTCAGTTCTGACGGTAAAAAAGCTACAGGAATATATTATTGGAATGGTGATGATGGAATATTTGGAAATTCCGATGATCGATTCAGTGATATATGGAAATATGATTTTGCGGTCAGTGGAAGTCAATGTACCAGACAGATAGGTTATTCTGCCGGCGCTGATAACCTTCCTTTTACAAGCGATGATACAATCGTACGTATTTTGAGAAATGAATATGATTCAAAAGGCAGACTTATTCTTTCGATAGTTTATTCGTCGCCGGGTGATGACGGTGATTGGTTCACTTATTCTGACAATTCTGTTAATCCTAATGAGGATATTCCTTATGATTATCACTGGGCTCCGAATACTTATTTTCCTTACTATTATAGAGGAAACCGTTATCTCAAAATTGACTTTCCTGACGGAAATGAAAGAAGAGCTACATGGAATGCCGGAGCTGATAGCATTCCATTAACCGAAGATGATTATGTACAGTATTATGAAAAATACATTACCAAATGCGGTATCTTATCTGAGCTATATGGTTATAATGCGAAGGGTTCTGACGGCAAGTGGTTTACATCAGATGATGTGCTTAACGTTTATGAGGAAAATATTACGGATTCTTATTCGGCGTATAAGCCTGAAAAACTTCAGACTTACAGGAGTGAGGAATACATTGAAGGCGCTTGGGTAAAAGCTACAAAATTCAGAGTAGAAGCCTATACTGTTTCAGGGCAGATTAAGGCTCTCGGATGCGGTTTTTTGACAGACGGAAAATTTGATCCATATACAGATGGCTTCGGAGGCTGGGAGCAGCTGAATTACCTTTATGAATATGAAAAATATTAGTTAATATGAACAACCGGCAGTATTATTCTGCTGGTTGTTTTATTGTGAAACGAAAACCACCTGCTCTGCAGGTGGTTCAAAAAAGCTTTAGCTATGAGTAGATAAAAAAACCTCCTAAGTCAGAATGGTTACGGCTACCAACCAAAACCAAAAAGACAGAGGAGGTTTATCCGAATGGATAAAAATACATTAGCGCACACCAGTTGGAATTGCAAGTACCATATTGTTTTTGCCGCAAAATACAGAAGGCAGATAATCTATCGTCAAATAAAAAAAGATATCGGAGAAATATTGAGAACTCTTTGCGAAAGAAAAGGGGTTAAAATATTGGAAGCAGAGGCATGTTCAGATCATATCCATATGTTGCTTGAAATACCTCCGAAGTACAGCGTTTCGGAGATTATGGGATATCTTAAGGGTAAAAGTAGTTTGATGATTTTTGACAGACATTCGAATTTGAAATATAAATATGGAAATCGGCATTTTTGGTGTCGTGGATATTTTGTGGATACAGTGGGGAAGAACGAACGTCGGATTGCGGAGTATGTCCGAAATCAGTTGCAGGAAGATGTGATATCTGATCAACTTTCGTTCAAAGAATTTACTGACCCGTTTACGGGTGAGCAGGTAAATAAAGGCAAGAGCTAGACCCCTTTAGGGGTAGCCTGAGAATTCATGCGGTTGGAAGCGTTTCAGAGGGCTTTAGCCTTGCCTGTAATAACCCTTATAGGGTTTGTCCAAGCCACCCGCTAAGCGGGTGGTCTTGACTTTTCAATAGGTATAGGAATTTTAATCAGAACTCCGGCTTCGGCAGTATTTTTTCCGGCGATATGAAAGTATCGGATATATGGAATTACGGGATTTTTCGAGAAGAAAAATAAACCAGCCATGAATCCGTATTCAGATGTCCTGAAATTTGTTGCAGCACCGGCTTCTAAGCCGATGAATGTGCCTGACCAAAGCGGAAAAGAGATTTCCGGTCCTGCAAATCCCTTATATCCGTCTTTATTTTTTAGAGCGTCGAAAAATAATCCGTATAATAAGCCGTCGCCGAGGTGAACAAAGCTTACTTCTGCTCCTATCACTCCGCCGTTATTTCCGGCTCCGGCATTTATTCCGATCGGGATATAATTGCTTGCGATGTTGAATGGTTTTGCGCCCAGAAGAGAATATGTTATTAATGTTATCGTAGCAAAAAATATTTTCACGAATTTTCTCTCTGTTGAAATAATGAATAAGAATTAGTCACTGCTGTCCCATTGTTTTAGCTCCATATACATCCTTGAATTTCACAATTCAATTCCTTGTCTGATAAGGGTCGATGCTTAACCGGGCAAATAAGATCACGCAATGATTTTCCGGAAAACATATTCTCTCTGATAATGC
>JAKPJF010000091.1 GCA_029554345.1 Spirochaetota bacterium
TATTTTATAATCCGAAATAACATCTATTCAAATGTTTCAAAAGTTTCTGGATCAAGATAGAAAACCTGTTTAGCTGAATTACGGATAACTATCCTGTTTTTTGAAGAATCGAATGACAGTTCAGTGATAAAAACACTTTGAACATCACGCTCAAGTTCTTCGTAAATTTTTACATGATACGTAAACATTCCTTTCACAAGACGGTTTGAATCAATTTCACGGATTTCGATATAACCGCCGTTCAGCAATCCTTTCGGATTTGCCTGAGGGAAATGAACGGCTCTGAATTCAAGATTTCCTAATCTAAGCGGTTTAACTTCAGCAGGCGGAATTCTTTTCGCATTCAGGGCGGAAAAAAGAAAGATACATAAAACAACAGTTATTTTTTTCATGAGACGATGATAGATTATTAATTTAACAGAGTCAAGGAAAAGGAATTCTTCTTTGACAGAAAACAACTTTAATTATTATATTCTACAGAGACCCTGATTCTCTTTTTTTTAAAACGCACATCGACAAATAAGAGAAACTTAGTATATATTATTAAGACCTAAAAAGGAAAAAGAATAAGGAAACGATTAGTAATATCTGTTTGTTTGGGTTTATTTCTTTTTTTGGCGTTGATATCGATGGATATTTCGGATATTCTTTATCAACTCAACCAAACGATGAAAAAGCATATATAATTGGCGTCACACTTATTGGAAATACATCTGAGGAATATCATCTGCTGGCAAAAAAGATATTATTTTCTTTGATAGTTTAGTAATGAATTTTTATCAATCGGCATCAAATACATTTCACGATATTAGATCATTGAGCTTATATAAGAGGTATTATGAAAAATATATTGGGGATACTTGCTATAGCATGCTCTTTAATTGCTTGCTCGAGTACAGATTCGGAAGATGGAGTCACCAAAGACTTTATGATTAATCCCCTAATGTCAAGATAGTTGTCGCCTGAACAAGAGGAGGCAATTATGAAATACAGTATAGGATTTAGAAATGGAGTGCTGAAGAAAGTACTCCCGCCGGAAAACAGACCGGTAAGAGAAATCGCTGTGGAAAACGGACTTAGCGAGCAAACAATTCGTAATTGGATGCAACAATCGAAGAACGGAAATCTAGAGTTGATAACCGGAAAAAGCTCACCAAACCATCGAAGTTCTTCAGAAAAAATGAAATTACTGCTTGAAAGTAAGCAGGTTTCGAATGAGTCTATTGGTCAATGGCTGAGGGAGCACGGACTTCACAGCGAACATTTGCCCTTATGGGAACAGGAGATGCTCGACGTGGTAAGCGACAAATCGGATAAGAGAAAAGAACAGAATGCCGAACTGGTAAAAGAAAACAAACATCTGAAAAAGGAACTTGCCCGCAAGGAAAAAGCCTTAGCGGAGATGGCAGCACTACTTGTTCTTAAAAAAAAAGCGGACAAACTATGGGGGGACAAAGAGGACGATTGATTCCTCAAGAAAGTCGTTTGTGCGCAGTGGAGATTGTTAGAGAAGCGGTTTATTCCGGTGCACGAAAACATCGCTGCTGTGAAGTTTTAGAAATCAGCCTTCGCACATTGCAGAGATGGGAGCGCGGCGATGTCGCCGATAAGCGAAAAGGTTCTTTGAAAACTGTTCCGAGAAAACTTTCAGAAGATGAACGGAAACAAATTGTATCGACCGCATGCAGTACTGAATTTAAGGACTGTAATCCGTATGAAATGGTTGCTATTATGGCCGAAAGAGGTCTGTATTTAGCGAGTGAAAGCACGTTTTACAGGGTACTGAGAGAAAATGATATGATTGTACATCGCGCAGACAGCCGTCCGGCTTCATCGAGCAACAGACCGCCGGAAAGAGTTGCGACTGGACCAAATCAGGTATGGTGTTGGGATATTACTTATCTTCGTACAGACGTATCCGGAATTTTTTACTATGCTTATGTTATTATAGATATCTATTCTCGAAAAATTGTCGGCTGGGAAATTAGTAATGTAGAAACCTCAGATATCGCCATCAAACTGTTTGCAAGGATACGTCAGAGTAGAAATCTTTCAGGAGTATATCTGCATTCAGATAACGGAAGTCCAATGAAAGGAGCAACGATGCTTGTATTTCTTTATTCTCTGGGAATTGTACCATCGTTTTCAAGACCGAGAGTCAGTGATGACAATCCGTACATCGAGTCATTTTTTAAAACGGTAAAATATACTCCGGGATATCCAAAGTGTTTTACAAGTGAAACTCATGCGCGAGAATGGTTTTCGGATTTTGTAAACTGGTATAACACTGAACACCGTCATTCTCAAATTGGATATGTTACTCCAGAGCAGCGTCATAACGGAGATGCCGAGGGAATTTATAATAAAAGAAATCAGGCATACGCAGAAGCTATTGAAAAACATCCAGAAAGGTTTAGCAGTAAACCAAAGATATGGAAGGGGAAAGATGCTGTTTATCTCAATCCATTGCCGGATACGAGAAAAATATTAGAAGAAAGGGCTTCATGATTTTTTTAAAATTACGCGACAACTATGTTGACACATTCCGTTAATAAAGAATGGTTTTGGCACGATAATAGTCTTGTAAAAGATTATCCAATAAGAATTAAATTTGGGGAAAAAGATCTCTTTTCTTCATTTGAAGTAAATGATGAAGAACTTACAACAATCAGCGGAAGATATAGTCTTGCTAATAATAAATTAACACTAATATATCAGAGATATAGCCGACATGTTGTTATTCTTCCAGAGGATGAATCTAAAATGGGCCCTAGCTATACTAGTGAATTAACTTTTATTAATGATAAACCAAATAAGAGAAAATATTTTATTGATAAAGAGAAAAAGATATTCATTGTCTGTAATGAATTTAAGTGACACAGAAATAATTACGCGTTTACTGAGCAAAGCGATCAAAACGCGTAATGATATTATAAGATGATTGATGGTCGAAAATTCCAAAGTGCGCAAAGCACTTCAGAAAGAAATAAGTGGGAGAAAAAAATCAAAATTTGCCGAAGGCAAATTTATCTCTGATCGGAGCGCAGGGTTCTGTCTGAGCCGAATCCGCTGAAAGCGGTTCGGCGAGTTCTGCGCGACAAGAGCGTGAGGGGGTTGCAAAGGGGCGAGAGTCGGCGACTGAGACTTTCGCCCCTTTGATCTTTTGCATGAGACCATGCGAAACCGGGTAAAGGGCGTGGAACGCCCTTTAAAGCAAATCATGTACCGCCAAAGATGAATACAGCTTCACTCTCTTCGGTATAAAACGCAGAACGGTATGATCCGGATCATTATATCCGCCGGGATAATACATCGTCCATTCTTCCTGCCATAATTTCTTTATGATTTCTTCATCTTTAAATATTTCAATATCCCCGTTCATCATAAGTCCAAGCCAGCTTGCGGGATTGCAGTAATAAAGAGAAACCTTGGTATTATTTTTTATCTGTCCCATTTTCGATGATGAAGTATTCGTCGTAAAAAATATTTCAAATTCATTAAAACCATCCCAAAATGATTTTAGTTTCGGGAAACTCTTTTCATTTCTCAAATTCAGCATTGCCCGCGTTTCGGGATATCCGTCAAGACCGGCTGTTGTCAGATATGCCGCCGGCGCTTCTTTAATAATTTTTAAAGCTGTGTCTTTCATCATTTTCTCTCCAGGTAAATTAATCATAATTAGTAATTTTCCGTGTCAAAACAAACTCAGTTATATAATTTCTTCTTGCGTAATACTATATGCTTGTATAGTATGTCAACATGAATTCGGATTTTTCAGCACTAAACGATAAGCTTTCCATTTTGGGAATGTCGGCAAAATACGACGCCTCGTGTTCTTCGAGCGGCTCATCGCGCAAAAATCCGGAAGGAAGCGGCAATGCGGTAGCGGCAGGCATCTGCCACAGCTGGGGCGAAGACGGACGCTGTATTTCTCTCTTGAAAGTGCTTCAGACAAACATCTGTTCATTCGATTGCGCTTACTGCATCAACCGTAAATCAAATGACATTCCGAGAGCGGTGTTTTCTCCGGCCGAACTGGCTGATCTTACAATGCAGTTTTACAAACGAAATTATATAGAAGGTCTTTTTTTAAGTTCGGCAGTTCTGAAGAATTCTGACTATTCAATGGAACTGATGCTGAAGACAGTGAGCCTTTTGCGAAACGTTCACCGTTTCGGCGGATATATTCATCTCAAGGTTATGCCTGGAGCCGATCCGCTTCTGATAAAAAGAGCGGGCTTTCTGGTAGACAGAATAAGCGCGAACATCGAACTGCCTACCGGCGAATCCCTTTCTCTTCTTGCACCAGACAAAAAACCCGACAAGCTCATCGGCTCGATAAAAGATATCAGTTCAAACATCAGAGAAAGTGTCGACGAATACCGCTTCAAACGAAGCGTCACTTATGCACCCGGCGGACAAAGCACTCAAATGATAATCGGTGCGACACCCGAGACAGACAAGACCATTCTCAATCTGACAGAATCTCTTTATAAAAAGCTTTCACTCAAGCGCGTTTATTATTCCGCGTATGTTCCAGTGACAGAAAGCTCTCTTCTTCCTGCATTGACCAAGCCGCCTCTATTGAGAGAGCACAGACTTTATCAGGCAGACTGGCTTCTGCGTTTTTACGGCTTTAAGGCGCATGAAATTCTTAACGACGAATATCCGAATCTTGATATGAGAATCGATCCCAAGACCGCATGGGCCATGAGAAACTACCATCTTTTTCCGGTTGAAATCTCAACAGCTGCGTATGAAGAAATTCTGCGCATTCCGGGAATCGGAGTTCAGAGCGCGCAGAGAATTATCAAAGCGAGAAGGTTTTCGAAACTTACGTTTGAAGATCTCAAAAAAATCGGCGTTGTCATGAAGAGAGCGAAATATTTCTTAAGCTGCAGCGGAAAAATGATGAACTCAAATTTCAGCCATGATCTGATTCTCGCCGAAGCCGGAGGTCTTTACTCCGAAATAAAAATATCCGAACTTAGGGAAGGACAGCTTCCCCTTTTCCGCGAGCAGTCAATTCCGCCGATAGAAATAGCCCAGGAGATCTAATGAATATTTATGTATATGACGGAAATTTTGACTCATTGATCTCGCTTTGCGCGGAACTCATAGCTTCAAAAATTACACCCGAAAACATAATGACTGAAGACAAATCGCACGGATATCTTTTTGACAAGATTTATCTTTCATTTAATCAGAATCTTTATGACAGACTGAACTCTCGGCTAAATCAGATTTCTAAAACTGCCTATGCGCATATCTGCGCAGCTTTTCTCTCCGAAACAGAAGGAATGGAAATTAAAATTTACAATTACATTCAGACAGTTCTTCGTCTTTCACTCGAGAAAAATATTTCACAGCAGAAAATCGATGATTATCTTGAGAACTTTGCGGATTCGTCCATCAGGGAATTAAATCAGCTTTCAAAAAAAGTTTACATCGAACGTCATCGGTTTCTCGGGCTCATCCGCTTTTCTGAACTTTCGGACAAAACACTATATGCGCAGTTTGAGCCCGACCATAATATTTCACTTCTGCTCGCGCCTCATTTCAAACAGCGTCTTCCGAAAGATAACTGGATAATTCATGATATTGCGCGCGGAATAGGCGCGGTTTATGACAAAGAAAAAAATGACTATATTTTATGCGGACTCGAAAATACCGCCGGAATAATTTATTCGGAAGAAGAAAACGCTTTCAGGCAAATCTGGCAGAGATACTGGAAAGAAATTGCGATTCCTGAAAGAAAAAATCCGAAGTGCCAGCTGAACTTCATGCCGAAGAGATATTGGAAACACCTAACAGAAACAGAAAACTTAAATCGTTGATACGATATACTTCGAAGAGCATTCACCGCCGGAAAGAAAAGTTATCAGTCTTTTTTTAGGAAAAACGATTTTATTAATTTCATCATCATCCATGCCGCTTTTTCTCAAAGTATAAATCTTTTCTCTCAGTTTGTAGAAATAATCCAGCTTCGCGAGTATGTGTTCTTTTCCCTTGTGATGAATCCCCGAATGAGCGCAGAAGAGATGCCTGAAATTCAGTTTCGCGATTTTTTCGAGAGAGTTTATCGTTTCAGACATGTTCTCTTCAATGAAGGCGATCTTCTGCCGTGACGCAACATACATGTCTCCGCAAAAAAGCCATTTCTTATCTTCTTCAAGAAGCACTACATGATTATCCGTATGTCCCGGAGTATGAATCACCTGAAAACAATGCTTTTCTGTTTTCAGACAATCAGAAAAAGGCAACGCGTTAAACCCCTTCATGTTTCCCCAGTAATACTTTCTGTAAAAAGGAAATTTTGAATCCAGTTTCGCCTTATCGACAGCGCTTGAATGAATATAAATCTCAGCTCCGATATTCTGCTGAATCCAGGCGGCTAATCCGGCGTGATCTTCGTGAAAATGAGTGATGGCTACTTTTTCAATATTCCATGATTTATATAACGGCGAATATCTTTTCTCAAAGTTTGAAGCTCCGGTATCAATCAAAAGCCCGTCTACCAGATAAATATAAAGGCGCATCTTCATGTTAAACGGACCGACTCTGTCTTCAATATATTCAATATTCTCGTAAGAAGCGGTTATCATTTCATCATTCCTTTTGTGCAAATAATGTTAGACTTAAATAATCTTGTGATATATAATTTCTGCAGGGGAAGTCAATTATGGCAACTGAAAAAACCATTCTTTTGGCTGAAGATGAGGAAATGCTTCATCTTGTAGCCAAGAAAATTATTGAAAGCATGAATTACAAAGTAATCTCAGCTTTCAACGGAGAAGAAGCTGTCAGTGCCTACAAAGAGAATCCCGTAATTGATCTTGTTATACTTGATATGAAAATGCCGAAAATGGACGGAAAAGAAGCCTTTGCACTTATAAAAGAAATCAATTCTGAAGCAAGGATTATTCTTTCTTCAGGTCTTTCCGCCGATTCGGAAATTGAAATGATTCTTTCCTCTTTTCCGAATACTAATTTTATTCAAAAACCTTACAGAAAAGCGCTTCTGGCAGAAATGATTCAAAGTATACTAGGCAGCAACTCTTAAGTTTTAAATAAAAATGATTGTAATAATTTTTTCCTGATAAATTCTTGTCACTGAATCAGTCATGTATATCTATTCAATGATCAGGCGGTATTAATGTCTCTTTCCGTTGAAGAATCCTACAAACTTCTGGATATAAGCCCTTCAGCGGGAGATGAAGAGATTACCAAAAAATTCCGCCTTCTTGCCCTCAAGTATCATCCCGACAAGAACCGAAGCAAAATCGAATGGGCAAACAATATCATGTCAAGGCTCAATCAGGCCTATTCTGTGATAATGAGCTCGCGTTTTGAGAGCAATGCAGAAGACAAAATCAATGCGGAAGAAGTTCTGCGCCGTAAACAGAACGAAGAAAGATCAAAGGACATGGCGCGGCAAAAACTGAAGGAGCTTATCCGCGAAAAGCTCATTGCAGATTTTGTTGTCATCCGCGAAGAGGTCAAGGATTCGCTTTACAGATATTTTCAGTTTAATCTCGACAATATCATAAAAAGAGAATCCGTTTTAAACAAACAGACTTTCAATGAAGTTGTTAAGACTATCAGATACAAATATCATTCAATTACAGCCCTTTCGGAAAAAACCGATGACGAGGAACTTCTCGAGCATTTTAAGGTTTTTAAAAAGATGATTTTTTCATTCTACAGGGCAAGCGAATGTCTGAACATACTTGACTCTTACTCAAACGTAATAGATGTCGAGGCATACCGTCTTTACATCGAAGGCGACCGTTTTCTGCATCTAGCACAGAAAGAAATATTTTATGAGCGCCATAACCGCGGAAGTTTTCAGAAAGAAGCTTCTATTGAGAATATAATCAAAGCGGCATATTTCTTTAAATCGGCATTATCCAATTATCCCGAATCATCATGGTCAGTTGAGCTTGACATAAAAATGGAGTACGCAGACGCTCTCCTTCGCTATATAGATCTTTTTTTTAACGAGGACTGATGTTTAATTTTGATTTTATAAATATAGTTTTCATTTCAGCTGGTCTCGCAATGGACGCTTTTTCCGTCGCTCTTTCAACCGGATTCTGCCTCGAAAAAATATACAAAGGACATTATCTGAGACTTTCTTTGTCTTTCGGTTTTTTTCAGTTCATGATGCCTTTGATCGGCTACATTGCCGGAAAAAAAATTGAACCTGTAATACGCGACTACGACCATTGGGCGGCATTCGTTCTTCTTTCAATAGTCGGAATTAAAATGATACATGAATATTTTGAAAAGCAGAAAACAGAATGCGTGCAGACTGATCCGACATGCGGAAAACGTCTCATTGTATTGTCAGTAGCTACAAGCATCGATGCCCTTGCGGTCGGAATCACTTTCGGAGTAATGGGAAAAGCAATACTCGTTCCATCAGTCATCATCGGAATAATATGCGCTCTTTTTACCGCTTGCGGTGTTTATCTCGGCAAAAGATTCGGTTCTATAATAGGAAAAAAGGCAGAAATCATCGGAGGCTTTTTCTTAATAGCAATAGGAACAAAAATTCTTCTGGAACATCTTCTTTTTTGACTCAACAGGTCATCTTAACTGTTTAAACATAATTTAAGTTGACCTATTTTATAAATATTTTAAACTTCAGATATTATTTCTTCTGGAGACCGAAATGTTTAATTCTTCCATAGAACAAATACCGCGTCAGGAACTAGAAGCGTTGCAGCTTGACAGACTGAAGAAAGCTCTTGAAGCCGCTCAAAGAACACCTTTCTACAAAAAACAATTTTCAGACAACAACATAGATGTTTCAAAAATCAATTCTCTGTCGGATCTCAAAAAACTCCCTTTTACTACCAAAAGCGATCTGCGCGTCAGTTATCCTGACGGTATGTGCGCGGTCGACAGAAACGTAATAGTGAGAATGCACGCATCTTCGGGAACAACAGGAAAATCCACGGTTATATTTTATACCAGAAAAGACATCGAGGAATGGTCAAGCCTTGTAGCGAGAGGATTATATTCGTCGGGTATACGTTCCGAAGATGTTTTTCAGAATATGATGGGCTATGGTTTATTTACCGGCGGACTCGGTCTTCATTACGGAGCGGAAAAACTCGGCTGTATGATAATTCCTTCAGCAACAGGAAACTCCCTGAAGCAGATTCAGCTTATTCAGGATTTCAAAACCACTGCGGTTCATATAACTCCGAGCTACGCTCTTCATCTTGCAGATGTGATCAACGGCGAAGGAATTAATCCGGCCGATCTCGGAATACGCAGAGCAGTTCTCGGAGCAGAACCTTATTCCGAAGCAACAAGAGACAAGATTCAGGATATTTACGGACTCAAGGCTTATAATAATTACGGACTGTCGGAAATGAACGGCCCGGGAGTTGCCTTTGAGTGCGAAGAACTCGGAGGAATGCACATCTGGGAAGATTTCTATATTCCGGAAATAATCAATCCTGAAACAGGCGAGAATCTTCCTGACGGTGAAACCGGAGAACTTGTCATTACTCATATCAACCGCGAAGCCATGCCGATCTTCCGTTATAGAACACGCGACCTGACACGGATAATCCCTGAACCTTGCAGGTGCGGCAGAACTCATAAAAGAATCGACCGCATGAAAGGAAGAACCGACGACATGCTCATCATAAGCGGTGTTAATATTTTCCCTTCACAAATCGAATCCGTTCTCATGAACATCCCTGAAGTCGGAAACAACTATCAGATTGTAGTAGACAGAGAAAATAATCTTGATAAGATTCATATTAAGGTTGAGCTCTATTCAAAAATGTTTCACGGAGACATCAAGGAACTCGATTCCCTGAGAAAAAACATCACCGACCTTCTCAAATCCACAATAATTGTAACTCCGAAAATTGAACTTCTTGAACCGGGTTCGCTTCCGCCTTCAACCGGAAAAGCGGTCAGAGTGATTGACAATAGAAAAATATAAGGAGGACATATGCCTCATCAATTATCAATTTTCGCAGAAAACAAACCGGGCAAGATTGAAAAGATTACCGGTATAATCGCAGAAGGACAAATCAACATCCGAGCGGTTACAATTTCCGACGCAGGCGATTACGGCATAATAAAACTTCTTGTGGATAATCCCGAAAGAGGTTTTGAACTTCTGAAATCCGAAAACATCGCCGTAAACCTGAAAGAGATTATTGCCGTTAAAATCGAAGATAAAATCGGCGGGCTTCATGAAATATCAAAAGTCCTGCGGGAGAACAACATCAACGTAAACGACTCTTACGGATTTATCACAGAGCCGAAAAAAGAAGCTGTTTTCATTTTTCAGGTCGCAGATCCCATACATGCAGAAAACATTCTCAAGAAAGAGGGATTCAGTCTTCTTTCTGACAGAGAGCTTTACCTGATTTAGTTTTCAGAGAATAACAGCAGAAAGCATTCATAATTTATGCTTTACCATATTAATGCTGCTAAAAAAATGTCTGTATGTTTTGGAATTGCTTTAATTTATTTTTCCTTTTTTCTAAAATCGGTCTCTTTTCAATCGGAGGCGGCTACGTCATGCTTCCCATGATGCGGCGCGAGCTCGTTGAAAAAAGGAACTGGTTAAGCGATCAGGAGCTTCTTGACTACTACGCGCTCTCTCAGGCCGTGCCGGGAATTATCGCGACAAATACATCCACATTCGTCGGTTTCAGACGGGCCGGCTTTATAGGAGCATTCAGCGCAACTGCCGGAATGATTTTCCCTTCACTTGTCGTTATTATTGCAATTGCAGTCTTTTTTTCAAGCATGCAGGAAAACATTATCATCCAAAAAGCATTCACCGGAATAAGAATAGCTGTAGCGGCACTTCTCGTTATAACTGTAAAAGACCTTTATGAGAAATCAATTCATTCCGTATTAAGCGGAATTCTTGTATTCACGGCATTCGCTCTTATCGTATTTGCAGGCGTTTCTCCGGTTCCGGTTATACTCGCGGGAGTAATCTGCGCTCTTGTCGGAACAAAAGCAATCGGAGGTAAAAAATGACTTATCTGATGCTTTTTTCTGTATTTTTCAGAATCGGCCTTTTTACTATCGGCGGCGGGCTCGCGTCTCTTCCTCTTCTTTATAATGAAATGGTAGACGGAGGTTTTCTTTCACGTCAGGAATTTATTGATATGCTTGCGGTATCACAATCTACTCCCGGACCAATCGGAATAAACATGGCGACATATACCGGTTATAAAATCGCAGGAATAAGCGGATCAATCGCCGCAACAGTCGGAATGGCGGCTCCTTCATTTATCATAATCATAATAATCGCTTCATTCATCAGAAACTTTGATAAAAACAAATACATACGTTCAGTGCTTTATATTCTCCGGGCTCTTTCTCTCGGATTAATAGCGTCAGCCGCGTGGTATGTTTTTGCAAATTCCGTATTAACTGAGGGTAAATCTTTTTTTGAAATATCAAATCTGCCATTTTTAATTTTTTTTGCAGCAATAGCTCTGTGTTTTAATACTTTCAAAAGAATTCATCCGGCCGTATTCATTGCGATAGGCGCAATCGCCGGAATTCTTTTCCTATAATTATTAATTATTATTTATTCACTATTCATTGTTCATTATCCTTCCGCCCTGTTCTGTTTCAGCGGAAAACTAATCTCGGCAGTTACACCCTTTGAAGAATTGTTCGTTATAGAAACATGTCCTCCGTGAAGCTGAACGCTTTCCTTAACAAAAGAAAGACCGAGTCCGGTTCCTTTTTTTGATGTTGAAACTGATGGAATAGAATAGAATTTATCAAATATCTTTTGAAGTGCATATTCAGGAATTCCGCTTCCCTGATCTATTACCGAAAATACCGCGCTGTCATTTTTTACTTCACATTTAATTTCGACCACAGAACCGGTCGGTGAATGCTTAAGCGCATTATCGGCAATATTAAGAAGAGAATGCCTGATCAGAAAATATTCGCCTTCCATAATTATATTTTCATCACATTGCATTTTTAATTCTATTTCCGAGCTTTCCGCCTGAGGTAAAAGACTTTGAGTGACATCTTCTATTACCTCTTTAGCTTTAATTTTTTCAACTGCCTTGAGACCCTCTCTGTTTTCCAGCGCGGAAAGAAGAAGCATCTTCTCTATCAGAGAATGAATCCTTGATGATTCGCGCAGAATATTCGCGGCAAACTTTTCCTTTTGCTCTTCAGAAAGTTTTTCAGTCAAGAGTTCCGCCGCGCTTCGTATGGAACTTAGCGGTGATTTAATTTCGTGAGTCAGGGCATTGACATAATTCTCAATATACTTTTTCCCTTTAAGTTCCCTGAAAACCTTTTCAAACGCGAGAGCAAGATCATTGATCTCGCTTCCCGAAAATTTAGGCGGAAGGGAATGCCTGTTTTCTTTTAGAGAATTAATGAATGCCGTAAGTTTTTTTATCGGAGAAGTTATCCAGAAAGATAAAATGATGCTGATTACGGTGAATGCGCCAAAACTGATAAATCCGAGAAACATCACTCTTTTTCTCGCGAGGTAAATAAAAGAAGAAACACTCTTCTTGGATTTCTCAACTGTGACGCTTCCGATAATTATTCCGCTGCTTTTAATAGGCGCCGCAACATAAAGAAGACCTTCTTCCTCGGTTGTTATTTTGGAAGAACGCACTCCGTATTCACCGCGGAGGGTCAGATATACATCATTCCATTCAGAAAAATCTTTACCGGTTCTTTCTCCGTTTCTTGAATCGAAAATTACGATTCCGTTTCTGTCGCAGACATAGAACTGCAGATCAACACTGGTTTTCAGATGCGAATATATTTTTGCGGAAAACTTTTTCTGATAGGTTATGTCCGAGAGTTCAGAAATCCTTTTGACGGAAATCTTTCCGTCGGTTATATCTTCTTCGATAAGTGCCGCAAGAATGTGCGCGGAGTCATTCATCGATTCTTCAACGGTTTCAAAATAGCGCGGTCTGATGTCATTGACAATGATATCGAATACGTAATAAAGACCGGCGCCGAAAACAAGAAAAAACGCGATGAAAAGACGGAGTTTAATATTCACAGATTATCCTTTAGAGAATACCCTATTCCTCGGTGAGTTTCAATTGGATCAACATCGGGATTAACCGCTTTCAGTTTTGCTCTCAGCATTTTTATATGAGCGTCAACGGTGCGGTCAAAGCTGTCATCGGGCTCAAGCCAGACCAGATCCATAATCTTCTGACGCTCAAAAATCCATCCCGGCCTGTTGGCAAACAGAACAAGAATATCAAACTCATATCTCGAAAGAGAAAGTTTTTTTCCGAAATAGGTAATCTGTCTTTTGTTCATATCAATCTGAAAGGGAGAATCGGTGTTTTTATCAGACGAGTCAATTCTTCTCAGCACGGCTTTTATACGCGCGGTCACTTCTCTCGGACTGAAAGGTTTAGAAACATAATCATCCGCACCGAGCTCAAGACCCAGAATTCTGTCAATTTCATCCGAACGGGCGGTAAGACACAGAACCGGAATCTTTGATGATTGACGTATTTTTTTCAGGACATCGAAACCGCTCATGTCGGGAAGCCCGATATCAAGAATCACAAAGTCGCAATTCTTGTCCGCTACAACAGACAATGCTTCCTTTCCGGTTTGAACCCAGGTAGAAGCAAAACCTTCGGTTTTTAAGGCATAAATCAGACTATCCGCGATACCGGATTCGTCTTCTGCAATCAAAATAGTTTTTTCTGTGTTCATGTCAAAAGGATTTGATTAATATGAAAAAAGTCCATGATTTTTTAATGATATGGATTAAAGAATTTGGTAAGAATAAAGAATGTTTATGAACAATGAACAAACAGTTATCCGTCGGATTCTTTATCTGCTGTTTGCGTAATTATGCATGATTCCCTGTTTGAGAATTCTCCAAAGAATATTCATGAATTTTTGATAACTCATTACCTAAAAAAAATCTTTCTTCTTCGAGATCATAATCATTCTGCAAACCAAGCCAGAAGTTCGGAGAATTGCCGAAAAATTTACTTAAACGCAAAGCTGTGTCAGCGGTAATCCTTCGTTTTCCTTTAAGTATTTCGGAAATCCTTGTTTGAGGAATGTTTGTTTCTTTCGAAATTCTATATGCGGAAATATTAAGCGGTTTAATAAATTCCTCATTTAGAATTTCACCGGGATGTATATTCTTTAATTTTTTCATCATTTATCTCCGTCTTATTAGTGATAATCTATTATATCAACATTCCGAGCGTTACCATTATCAATTGAAAATTACGGTCAACAAATCGCGGGTTTGCCGATGTTTTGAACGAGGCGAAATATTGAGAGGTTCTCTCACTATCCCGAACGATAGTGAGAGCGAAGCACAGTGCTTACATAAATTTATACGAAAGGCGAATTTTTTTCATTTTATGATTTATAACTTTTCATTACTCCTTTCAAATTGTTCACAAATCTCTCTATATGTAGTAAACGCTGATTCATAAGTAAAAGACTCTTTATTTCGTTCAAAAAATGAGCCAACTGTTCCTACTTTATCTGGAAAAGATTCAAATTTAGAAGTTGATGAATTTTCAATTTTACTATTTAGTTCATTGAATAATTTGTTAGATATTGCTTTAGGATTATCGATAAATTTTGATGTTTCAATATCAGGTTTATTAAATCGATTGAATAAAGAGAAGTAGTTTATTCCTTCTGATAATATTTCTTTACATGGACGAACAAAGGGATGTTCTCGATCAAATGGATTACCAAATGAGACTTTTAACATTTGATGTACTTTAGAATCATAAATTATAATTTCTTGTATTTTGTCAGGATCGCAATATTCATTTTTCGCATGCTTAAAGTAATACTCAATACGCGTTTTATATAAACAAGTCAGAACCGAAATCAATTCATCTACATTTTTTGGCTTTACTATATTATCAAATTCTTCATAATCTTTTGCAATAAAAATAGCATCAATTAATAATTGAGGACCATACACTGCAGCATAAAATCTGCTGAAAAGACAATAACACTTGTCAGTTATTTCATAACCTGAATCAGTTTTTCCTACATTATCACAACTGATTATAGCTTTATTATCAGATTTATTAAAATATGTTATTATTGCAGTCATAACATTATTCCTTATTATGAGTTTTCATTGTTCGGTTCTTTGCCCCCCCTATCAAAAAAACCTAGCTACGTTTCTCTTAACGTCCCTTTGGTAAACGAGGTTGTACAGCGCTTATAAGCAATGTGCCGAAGGTCAGAGCGTAGCGACGTCTCTCAGTTATTTGAAGTGTAGAGTCATTTACTAAAACATTCAAGTACACGGATGCATGAAACATATATTATTTCATTTATCCCAATTAGCAAAAGTTTTTTCAACTTCTTTAAAAATACATTCACAAATATGCAAATATTGTTTTGAATTCATTGGTTTGTCCAATTGCACATATAATTCTCGATTATTATAAAATATTTGTTCATTATCAAGTGTAATTAGATGTTTGCGAATTGATTTTGAATAATACCCAATTAATTTAATAGTACTTTTGAATAAATCAGATTTCAAGTCTCCAATGATTTGTTTCTCAAATTCTTCATCAGGCCTATAAGATAATCTTACATTTCTTAAAAATTGATATAATAAAATATATGCGTCGAATTTATTACCATCAAAGATCTTAATTCTTTCCAACTCAATTTCTTTTTTTTTATTAAAAATAGTTGTTATTAATGAAATTACTAGACCGAGAGAAGATGCTATCAATGTACAAACTCCAGTTATTAATGCAACTTGCACTACGTCTGTCATGTTCTCCTCCAAAAATACAAATGTAATACTAACAAATTATTTATTTCTGCTTGATAAAAATAGTAACAATGAAATAATTATTACAAGCGCAGTAACGAACTAGACTAAAAATTCAAAAGCTACATTATAAACTAAAACACTTTTCTTTTCACTTTCTTTTTATAAGGTGATTTTTCCTGACCATTTGAAATATTTAATATTATAAAGCCAATGCAAATCAACAACAAAAAGTAAAATAAATATAGAATAATTCGTTCTAATTCTGTAATAAAATCAACTATTTCTTAATCATAATCAAATGTATTAAATTATCCCAACCGCGCACGAATGCATAAACTATAGCAGGTTTAGAGTGTCGTTTAACTTAACATAAGAAAATTTACGACATTGCGACGATCTTTTCGCCAAAATGTCCCGAAGCCCGAGCAACGCGCAGAACGAAGACTTTACTAAAAATTAGACTTTTTTATTATTTTTCGATCTTGTTTTTTGTTTACTATCACTCATTCTTTTCATATTATTGATATTAGATATAAATAGAACTACAACTGTTATTGAAACAAACCGACTCAATATTACAATTGTTTTTTGAGAAAAACACGATAGAGTTAATCCTGATGAATCTAATGCAATTATTGATTCAACTGTTAAAAAAATGGCATTATAATCAATGTTGGAGACTACTTGATAAAAATAATACAAAAAAGTAAAAGCTATAACATAACTGATTAAATCAAAGAAAATAAAGATAGTATTTCTTGCACTCGAATGAGAATAATCATTGATTTTAACTTTCATTTCTAATATCATCATCAATTTGATCAATGTAATATCAATAATTCTCCAAGTAAAATATGAAGCTATGAATACCCTTACATAGTATTCATTTATATATGGTATAATTGCTAATCACTGCTGTCCCATAGAATCATAAGAAAACAAGAAAAATGCTATTAATTCTCAAATGCGTTGATTATGTTGGAATTGCAAAACACCAATAAAATCAATACAATCGGAGAATTAATAGCATGTTTAAGACAAAATGTTTA
>JAKPJF010000096.1 GCA_029554345.1 Spirochaetota bacterium
AAGTTATTGACACCGGGACCGCTGACTACAAGGTATTCTGTTAAGCATGCCATGCTCACAGATCATTGTACCTGGGACGATGAGTATAAGGCTATTACAACTTCGGTAATAAAGGATATTACACATATTTCAGCCAACGATGATTATACCACCGTTCTTTTACAAGGTAGCGGCACATATGCGGTAGAGACAATGATTAATACACTCTGCCGAAAAGACGAAAAAATATTATTTTTAGTAAACGGCGAATACGGGAAACGAATGTTAACCATCGCTGACAAATCGGGCAAAAATTATACATATCTCAGTTTTGATATGACACAACCTGTTAATGTTAAAGCTGTTGAAAAAGAATTACAGAAACACAAGCAAGACATTTCCGTAGTCGCATTCGTTCATTGCGAAACCACAACCGGCATTATAAATCCTGTTGAAGAATTAACAAAACTTTGCAAATCATACGGTAAAAAAGTTCTTGTGGATGCCATGTCCAGTTTCGGAGCTTACGATATTGATATGCCGAGTCTGGATATTGATGCATTGGCCTCAAGTGCAAATAAATGTTTGGAAGGATTGCCGGGGCTGGCATTTGTAGTAGTAAAGAAGACACTGTTAGAGACAAGTTCAGGCAACTCCTCGTCACACAGTCTTGATTTATTTGATCAATATAAGTGTTTCTGCGAAGCAAACGACAAGTTCCGTTTCACCTCCCCCACCAACATACTGCTGGCCTTGAGACAGGCTATCGATGATTATAAAATGGAAGGCGGACTTAAAGCTCGGAAAAAGCGTTATATGGAAAATCATAAAGTTTTAGTGCAAGAACTGGAAGAACTGGGCATCAAGTCTATTATTGCACCGGAAAATCAATCGTATATCATAACAACTTTTGAGCTCGGTAATCTGGACTTCTTTACATTGTACCAATCGCTTAAGTCAAAAGGATTTGTTATCTATCCCGGCAAACTCACTTCCAGACCCACTTTCAGATTAGGAAATATCGGAGATGTGTATCCCGAAGATATGGTTGCGCTTGCCGATGCGATAAAGGAATTATATCGGATTTAATCGGCTTGCATAAAACCAAGACTTCTTGCAGATAGAGATATAAACAGATTGTCGCTTGTTTAATGAAGTGCTGTTGTTTATAATAAAGCGCAATAGAATAAAGATATAAGGTTATTCTTTACATGCAAGTAGTTACCTTACCACTAAAGAATCTACCTCTTTACTAAAATGATAAGCATGGACCGTTTATTTACATACTTATTATTTTGCATCAGCATTAAGAGCAGTTATTTACCTCATAGGTAAATTTTGCATTGACAATAGGTGAAAAAAAGTTATAATGGAATTAACCTCACAGGTTAATGCTACCATAAAAAGGAGGCTAAAGTTGCAGATTAAATATAGAACGAAAGCTATTGGAAGAATCTGCACAAATGCTTCTGTAGCTGTGAAAAAATATGGGATTGAAATGGCGGAAAGAATACATCTTCGTATTGACCAGATAGAAGCGGCGGAAAGTGTTGAGTTTATGATTAAGTACAGAATCGGTAGATGTCACATGCTCCGAGGTAATCGAAGCGGTCAGTATGCAGTAGATTTAGTAAATCCTAACAGGTTGGTATTTGAAATAACAGGTGATGAAATACAGATTGTAAACATTATTGAAATAATTGATTATCATTAAATTTAATTGGAGGGCTTTCAATGATTAAGAGCAGAACATATATTGCTATACCGCCGGGTACAACTATCAAGGAGCAGCTTAACGATCGCAAAATGAGCCAAAAGGAATTTGCGTCAAGAATGGACATGTCTGAAAAACATATAAGCAGACTTATCAACGGTGAGGTTCAGCTTACTTGTGATGTTGCAATGCGTTTAGAATCGGTACTGGGTCTTCCTGCGCACTTTTGGAATAATCTGGAGATAATTTACAGAGAAAAGTTAATTAAAGCACAAGAAGAAAATGAAATGGACTCAGATCTCGAAATAGTAAAAAAATTTCCATATAATGAAATGGCTAAAAACGGATGGGTTGAAGTTACGTACAATCCAAAAGAAAAGGTTTTCAATTTAAGAAAGTTTTTTGAAGTTGTTAATTTGGGTTTGGTAAGCGGACATCTTATACCACGCATAGTGTGCAGAAAACTTGGAGATGGAGATAAAAGTGACTACGCACTTATTTCGTGGTCGCAGAAAGCAAAACTTGAGAGTCGCAGCTTATCTGTGAGGGCAGTAAACATTGAAAAACTGAAAACATTACTTCCCGATATTAGAAAAATGACTACAAAAAATCCTTCTGACTTTTGCCCGATTCTTCGCAAAGAACTTGCAGACTGCGGGATAGCTCTTACATTCTTACCACATATAGGCGGATCATTTTTACACGGTGCAACATTTTATGACGGTGGCAAAATAGTTTTAGGTATGACGGTCAGAGGAAAAGATGCCGACAGATTTTGGTTCAGTTTATTCCATGAAATAGGGCACATTGTTCTTGAGCATATCAATCAAACTGAGGGAACAACTGATGAAGATGAAAAAGCTGCAGATGCGTTTGCACGTAACTTACTTATTCCCGATGAACAATTTGATGCATTTACATTAAATAAAGATTTTAGCAAAACCGCAATTATTACTTTTGCAAATAAAATGGAAATTGATGCCGGCATTGTATTGGGAAGACTGCAAAAGGAACAATTTATTCCATTCAGTCGGCATAGCGAGTTAAAAACAAAATACGAATTGACAGCTTAAAACCGTTATTCAAAAGTCCCGCTTCGTTAAAATAGACAACAATTTTAACCTGACTTCCATTGTACGAGTGGCTATAATAATATTATTTATTGTTCGATAACAAGTCATCAAACAGCAGTAAGTCTTTTCTGCTTTGCGCACAGCTTTTAAGCTCATCGGTAAAACCGGCTGCACTGAATAAGATATAATAAATGCTGTATGCGGAGCTTTCCGGTACTGCAGTTCTGGCTTTTTCCTCAAGTACCCTTAATATATTCATGCCGACTTTATCCTTCCAAAATTTACATTCACCTAAAATTATCTTTTCTTCATCAAAGTTTATTGCTGCAATATCCATCTCGGTTTTGGAATTCCACCAAGAACCTACTTTAGAAACCCTGAAGGGCAGCTTGCCGTTGTCTGAAAGATCCCACATTTTCTCACGGCAGACATCTTCGTAAACATAGGAAACATGAGAGGTGACAAGATTCTTTCTTATCAGTTGCATGACAAATTCGGTGTTTCCTCTTTCGATATAACTACGATTGGGATAGACAAACAAAAACCAAAAACGTATGAAATTATCCTTAATTCTATAAAGTCCTTTTTTGCTTCTTTCAGGATTTTTTTCGGTAATCGGCACCTTCCTCTCAATAATATCCAAATCAATAAGGGTCTTAAGATATTTTGTAAGACTTGTCGCCTTGACTTCAAGAAAAGAGGCAATTTCCGATAGTTTAGTCTTCCCCGCGGCAATGGCTCTGATTATTGAAAAATAACTTCCTATCTCGGACACCTCCTGTTGGAGCAGAAACTGCGGCTCTTCATATAGAAACTTTGATGTACCCAAGATATTGTTCTTTATAGCCGAATATATATCGTCCGCTTCAGAAAAAAGCTCTATATACTTTGGAACACCGCCTGTTATAGCATACATTTCAACGAGCTCATACCTTTCTTTATCGGGAAAAAATTCATGATAATGTTTGAACGGAATCTGTGTCAACCGAATCTGACTAGTTCTTCTTCCGTAAAGAGGACTGTTATAATTAAGAACCTGTGACTCTATCATTGAAACAAGAGAGCCGCAAAGAATAAGCATAACCTCTTTGTCTTTTAAAATCTCTTCCCAAATACGTTGTAAGATTGACGGGAATGCCGAATTGGACTTACCTAAATATTGAAATTCATCCATAACGATAACGGGTTTACTTTCATAATTTGCAGTCATAATTGCTTTAAAAATAGTATCCCAACTTTTTATATCTGCGTCCCTGAGCAACTCATTTTGAGTGAATTCGGAAGCCTTTTTTTGAAAAATAAGCATATTTTGCGATTCCGATTCTTCACTTGCCAGGAAAAATAGAGCATTTTTATCTTTAATAAAATTTGAAATCAGAGTTGTTTTACCTACCCTGCGTCTTCCGTATATTACGACAAATGAACTGCCCTTTCTATTATATTCACCCTCAAGTTCCTCAATTTCCGCATAGCGGTTTATAAATCTCTTCATATGGAATATTCACACCTTTCAATATAACTACGATATCTGTTAAGCATACTAAATATACCGCAAAGAATAAAATGATTACTGTAATCACTACATTCAAAATTATTATACTTCAAATTATAATAAAATCAAGTATAATATTTTCAAAAATCTAAATACGAGATTTTTTTAAAAAAAGGATTTCAATATGCTGCAAAGAAGAATACACACAAAACATCATGGGTGTCACAAATTATGTTACAATTAACATAACAAATCAAAATTTGCATAGGACATGATTGAATATGAAACTTATACTTGAAGAAGAATCCATATCCGCCAACAGCATGAGGAATTGTCATAAAATAATGCTGGATATTTTCGGTGATGACGTCGAGCTCGTTGATTATTGGGGACCTGTTCAGATGTGCGTCTTTTATCTGGAATATAAATATTCTCCCGATGATTATAAAATAATAATGGAATGTGAACGCGGATTTATTGTTATAGAAGTACAGGATAAAGCCGGTAATGTTTTCTGGCCGTTTATGATATTCCCCCAGGCCAATTATTTTCATTATGCAGATGTCGAAAAGGATGTTCTGCAACTTGTAGAGTTGACTCATAAAGCGATAAAAGAGAATCTGATTATTTTTGAACCGTCAGGTACAACAAAATATTCCGATTCGACATGTTTACATTGTTTTGATGTCAGGGAAGTTCACAACTTTATTTCACCTGAACGGTATGAAGAAACCATAGAATATATTAAAGAACTGATTGAAAAAGAAAACTTTGTCCTGGTCGAAGGTAACTGTCCTATAGGAGAACATAAGAAAGACGGATATTGGATTGATGATATCATTTATCATGTTATAAAATGTCCGAAATGCGGCTGGAAATTCACCTGTATTGTAAACACCTACAGAGGAAGCGGTTCATTTACAAGAGAAAGATAAATTACTGATTGTTATTGTATCAATAACAGTATTTATGGTTCTTGAGGCAATCGGTATTATTTGAGATTTGTTTAACGCATAAATAAGCAGCCAATCCGGTAAGACATGGCACTCTCGGAAGCCTGCATAGCTTCCGCTTAAAGGATAGTCACGATGATGCTCAATCCTTTAGAATCTTCTCGCAAGCGGTTTTCAATGCAGGAATGTCATTAGAGAGTGTATTCTAGACAGAAGAAACATCAATAGCACCATAAGCATGAACATAGAAATTTCGAGTGTCTTTGATTATTCTCCAAGGAACAGTAACATCCTTTTCTTTAACTTCTTCCGAAAGTCGTGCGACCAATTCACCAATTTGAACAACACACATACAACAGGCATCTTGGAAGAGATGGTCGCTTTCAAATGCACTGAAGTCGTGGTTGTAGCGATTCAGATTGTCGGCAATGCGCTCGCAATAGGATATGATTTTTTCAAGGATGACTTTATCACGCACTTCGATAAAGCAGCACCTCCTCTTTTGCAATCATTTCGAGAAAGTTCTCGTCCGAGGCTTCGCTGGTAACAAGATCTACAGATAAGTTCAGGGCATCTTCAACTGCAAGACGGAAAGCAGTCAATTGAAAAAGAGAATGCAGCTGGCCCTTTTCAATTTTTAAATCTAAATCGCTGTCTGCAGATGCTGTACCGTGTGAATAGGAACCGAAAACCGACACACTCTCGACACCGTGTCGCTGAGCAATCGGAATTATAATATTTTTGAGTTCTTCAATACTGTATGGAGCCATGGAATTACCTCATTTTCTGTCTAAATTATACTATATGCAAATAAGGAATAAAAGTATTTCCTGTACTTGACAGTTGTATGCTGATTTCGTAAGCAGCAATTTTAATATGTCGTTGCTATAATTATGAATGTTAAAGTAGAATTTGAATGTACTTGAAAAAACAAAGAAACCTGCTTATCAATCAAAAGTCGATTTTGGTAATGAAATCGGATGCAAAAAATCTTCTGCACAGATAACAAATTTTATGTCAGAAATTCCGGTTTGTCGGGATGACCGAATTTGCAAACATTTCCCTCCTGGTGTTGTGAAAACACAGGCTAGAAAGGCAAGTAGTCAAATCGAACTACTTGCCAATGGTGCGAGTGGCGATACAGGACTTTTTTATGAAATCCCATGAAATCAACGTTTGTAGGCAGTCAATAGGCAGGATGTTCCTTAAATAGTTCCCTATTCTCTCAAAATAAATCGCTATGAGATCCCGTTCTGCTCAAAATCAAGATAAGCTCTTTCCGTTTAATTTTATAGATAAGAAGCCAATCGGGAGTTATATGCAAATCTCGGTAACCTTTAAGATTGCCTGTAAGTGCATGATCTCGATAATGTTCAGGTAAAGGCGTATTTTTCGCAAGCAAACTAATTGCC
>JAKPJF010000153.1 GCA_029554345.1 Spirochaetota bacterium
TTTCATCTTTTGAAGAACAATGGAAAATAATTAATAAACGAAGAATTGATACCGTCGCGGTTAAAAATGATGACTATATGACCTTTATTGATGAACTTCTTCATTATTTTGAAAAGGCTTATCTGCCCTTTCTCGACGGAACCAGCATGATTTTTTCTTCCGGCAAAACCCGGATTGAATCTTCAATTTTTACTAAGAACTCATTCGAACGCAGAGCTTCGGTTTATACGGATATTCTCAAAGATCTTAATACTTACAAGATAAATGTTCCGAACGAAAAAATAACAAAGGAAGAAGCCCGCAAAATCATAAACGGATCAATCAAAACAATGGATCATATTTCTTCCTTTTTTTCCCGGATCAGCGCTCTTTTTTATTCATTTGCATTTGATCTTCATCTTCTGCAGGCAGTTCATGAAAAAACATTATTTGAAAACAATAATGATGAACCCAGCATCCATCAACCGGTCAACATCCGTGATATAACAGAAACATCGTCTAATCTGATTCCTTTTTCTGATTCTGTATTTATTGCATCCGAAAACATGCACCCTGCTCTGAAAATGAACAGCGGAAAAGCTGTTTATCCCGATTCAGGGCGCGAGGGACTTTTCAAAATCATTCTTTCTTTCTGCTATCAGATATCATATGAACTCAGCTCCGATGAGTTAATGAAGGAACTCGAAAAAAGAAGAGAACTCCGCAATGAGATAAAACTCCTTGGGGGAAGCATTTGAAATATATTGCCGCCGTCTTTTTTCTATTTTTCCTGTGTTCAGGATTATACGCTCAATCAGTTTTCAATCCGGTAAAAGTAGCCGTTGTTGAAGCACGCTTTGACTCGGTCGAAGAGACTCTGAAAAAATACAAAATACCGTTTACAATAATTCCCGAGCGTATGCTTGAAAATGCGGAAGATCTTTATCAGTTTGATCTGATTTTTTTTCCATGCGGAATCGGAATATCACCTGAAACAAGCATCAACATCCTGTCAAGGGGAACCAAATTCGAAGGAGTTACCCTTAAGGAAGAATATTATAAAACCGATGACGAAAAAGTCACAAAATCCGTCCGCTCTTTTTTAGCAGAAGGAGGAATTGCCGTTTTTAATGACTATTCAATCCCCCTTCTCGCAAGGGCAACGAAAAGAATTAAATTTTACAATGACTTCCCGAATATCGGCCTTTCAGGATATTACACTTCTTCAGCTGGCGGTGATTTCGAGAATTTTCTCGGAAGAAGACAGTATGGAATCAATTTTCCTCATTCGGGGTGGGTAGTTGTTTCCCGATCATATTCTAATGATAATTATTTCTCTGCGGAAGTAAATACGCCTGTCGGAATCAAATCAGCAGTTATTTCCGGAAAAGTCCCGTTTGATAAAGGTACGGCATATTATTCTGCTTTCCACGAATCGAATCCGATGAATGAGCTTCAGCGTTTTTTAACAGTCAGGGCATATTCAACAAACTATGTTAAAAAAAACCTCCGCTATGTCGGCGGCTGGGATATGGAAGCTTATAGTGTTCTAAACGACATTTCTCTTCTTGAGGATTTCGCACGTACTTATAAGATTAATAAGAATCCCGGAAACAGTACTCTTTTCTTTTTTTTCTCAGGCGGAGAATGGCTCGTAGAAGTATATTCAAAGGACATGAATCTTCTTTATTCGGTAGAAAATCAGGGTGATATTTTAAAGCTTGACCTTGACAGCCCCGATGAAGAAATTATCGTAAAAACAGTAAGACTCAGCGAAGAATCCGGTTTGGTTTATTCATTAATAGTCGGAGAAGGTTTAAGACTATTTCCCTATTATAAAAGAGCCACGGTATGGACAGTTCTAATTGTTCTCGTTTTGTCTTATCTTTTTTTCATGAAAAAAAGGCGTTCTCAAAAATCATCTTCCAAGATGGATGATCATAATTATTTATAAGGCGGGCATCGATGGGAAAAGTAATATCAATGTCAAACCAAAAGGGCGGAGTTGGAAAAACAACCACAACGGTTAATCTTGCCGCTTTTCTATCAGAAAAAGGGAAAAAAGTCCTGATAATCGACATAGATCCTCAGGCAAACGCCGGTTACGGTGTCGGAATAAATGCAGAAGAATCCGGCAATACAATTTATGAAGTATTGATCGGCGAAATTAAGATTGAAGATGCGATTCATCACACAGAATTCCCGAATCTTGACATTGTTCCTTCAAATATTCATCTGTCCGGAGCACAGGTAGACATGATGGAACTCGAAAACAAAGAGTTCAAGATGAGAGATGCTATCTCACAGATACGCGACTACTATGATTACATTTTGATAGATTGTCCCCCTTCACTCGGAATTCTTACATTGAACGCTCTCATAGCGGCAAACTCGGTGATGATTCCGCTTCAGTGCGAATATTATGCTCTCGAAGGATTGAGCCAGCTTCTTCAGATTATTTCAATGGTTCAGGAAAACCTCAACAAGTCACTTGACGTTGAGGGCGTTGTTCTGACGATGTACGATTCAAGAACGAAGCTTTCACAGCATGTTGTTAATGACGTAAAAGAACACTTCAATGACAAGGTCTTCAAAACAATCATTCCGAGAAATGTAAAACTGTCGGAAGCACCTTCATTCGGAAAACCTATCGGTCTTTATGACCGCATCTGCCCCGGAAGTGAAGCTTATGAACAACTTGCAAACGAGGTATTAGCTAAATGAATCCCAAAAAGCCCCTTGGAAAAGGTTTAGGCGCAATAATTATAAATTCGCCCGCACCGGCAGAACGTCTCGAAAAAGAAATATCCCAGGTCAAATCAGACAGCGTATGCGATATTTCGCTCTCATTGATAGATCCTAATCCGGATCAGCCGAGAATGCATTTTGATGACGTTGAAATTGCAAATCTTGCCGAATCAATTTCATCCGTGGGATTAATTCAGCCTATAATTCTCAGAAAAGCGGATGCTGGACGTTTTCAGATAGTTGCCGGCGAACGCCGTTTTCGGGCTACGAAAAATCTTGGAAAAGCTTCGATAAAGGCGATAATAATTAATGCTGATGAAGAGACTAACTTTTCAATAGCCCTGATAGAAAATGTACAGAGACAGAATCTTGATCCGATTGAAGAAGCAAAAGCTTACCGTCTTCTGATCAACCGTTTCAAGCTTAAACAGCAGGACGTAGCAAAAAAAGTCGGAAAAGAAAGAGCCACAATTGCAAATTCACTAAGACTTCTCACTCTTCCTGAAAACATTCAGAAAGCCGTTTCAGCCGGAGTTATCTCACAGGGTCACGCAAAAGTAATCGCATCTCTTGAAGAAGACAAACAGATTCACTATTATACACAGATTCTTGAAAAAAATCTTTCCGTAAGATCACTTGAAAAACTTATAAATGAATCATCTGCGGAAAAAATTGCATCAGCAAAATCCGCGTCAAGAAAAGACGCCCACATCCGTCATATGGAAGAAAAACTCCGTTCGCTGTTCGGCACAAAGGTTGA
>JAKPJF010000202.1 GCA_029554345.1 Spirochaetota bacterium
CTCTCGAAACTAAATTCATCGAAGATCTCGGTGCGGATTCTCTTGACCTTTATCAGGTTATCATGAATCTTGAAGAGCAGTTCGGAATTGAAATCCCTTCGGAAGATGCGGAAAAAATTAAAACTGTCGGTGATGCTGTAAGTTATGTAGAGAGCAAAAAGAAGTAATCTCTATTTAAGAAGGAGTTCTGCATTGCGGAACTCCTTCGCAGTCAGCAACACGGAGGAATAATGGAAAAGATCGGATTTGTGTTTTCCGGACAGGGGAGCCAGAGTGTCGGAATGGGAAAAGACCTGGCGGAAAATTTTGAAGTCTGTAAGAATATATTTGAAAAAGCCGATTCGGCGCTGGGTTATTCGATATCGTCAATTTGTTTTGACGGTCCGAAGGAAGAACTTGATAAAACTGAAAATACCCAGCCTGCAATTTTGACAGTCAGTATTGCGGCATTTGAAGCCCTTAAATCTAAAGGTGTTCGTCCGTATGCGGTTGCGGGTTTAAGTCTCGGTGAATACTCTGCGCTTGTAGCATCGGGTGTTATTTCTTTTGAAGACGCGGTTCGTTTTGTAAAAAAACGCGGATTTATGATGCAGAATGCTGTTCCTGCCGGAAAAGGTAAAATGGCTGCAGTACTCGGACTTGATGCTGAAAAGCTGAGAGCAGTTTGTGCTGAAGCTTCTTCTAAAGGAATTGTTGAATGCGCTAATTTTAACTGTCCGGGACAGATTGTTATCGGCGGTGAAACTGAAGCCGTTGATTTAGCTTGTGAAAAGGCAAAAGAAGCAGGTGCAAAAAAAGTTGTTCCTCTTGCTGTAAGCGTACCGTCTCATACATCGGTTCTGCGCGATGTTAGTGCTAAACTTGCTGTTGAACTCAGCAGTGTAGAATTGAAAAATCCCGGTATAAAATTTTTAAGCAATGTCAAAGGCGATTTTTCTGAAACTGCAGATGAAATCTCAACTCTGCTTGCGGATCAGGTAATGAAACCTGTTCTATGGCAGAACATAATTGAAAAAATGATTTCTGACGGAATCACTACTATAATTGAAGTTGGTCCCGGAAAAGTTCTTTCCGGTTTTAACAGAATGATAAGCCGTGAAATAAAATCGTATAATATAGAAGACGTTAAGTCTCTTGAAGAAACTATAATCAAACTGGGGGAATAATCATGCTTAAAGGAAAAACTGCTGTAATCACAGGCGGAGCAAGAGGAATAGGAAAATCGATTGCTGTTAAATATGCTCAAAACGGTGCAAATATCGTAATAAGCGATATGGCGTCTCCGGAGCAGATGCAGGAAGTTGTTAAGGAGCTCGAAGCTTTCGGTGTGAAGGCAAAGGCTTTTCAGTCTGATGTTACTGATTATGATGCTGTAAAAAAACTTCTTGATGATGTTGTTGCTGAATTCGGATCTCTTGACATAGTTGTGAACAATGCCGGTATTACAAAAGATATGCCTATAATCGCGATGAAAGAAAAAGATTATATGGATGTAATCAACGTTAATCAGAAAGGCGTTTTCAACATGCTGAAGCATGCGAGCGTGATAATGCTTAAACAGAAAAGCGGAAGAATCATCAATATGGCTTCTGTCGTTGGTGTTATGGGAAATGCCGGTCAGGTTAATTATTCTGCGAGTAAAGCAGCTGTAATCGGAATGACAAAATCAGTTGCAAAAGAACTTTCAAGCCGCGGAATTACCTGCAATGCAATAGCTCCAGGATTTATTCAGAGTGCCATGACAGACAAGCTCAATGATGCTCAGAAAAATGCTATGCTTTCAATGATACCTCTTAAAAAATTCGGTCAGCCTGAAGATGTTGCAAACACTGCACTTTTTCTAGCGAGCGAACTGTCTTCATATTTGACTGGTCAGGTCATCTGTGTTGACGGCGGAATGATAATGTGAGGATTCAATGAGACGTGTTGTCATAACGGGAATGGGCGCTGTTACTCCAATCGGAAATAGTGTTTCCGAATTCTGGAACGGTGCCAAAAACGGGAAAAACGGTATAGACCGGATAACTCTTAGAGACATTACTGAACATAAGGCAAAACTCGCGGGCGAAGTTAAAAACTTCGACCCGTC
>JAKPJF010000013.1 GCA_029554345.1 Spirochaetota bacterium
GCAACAGAACCAGGGATACAGAAAGACTGAAGTCCTTCTCCGATAGTTTCTGCCGCTGTAGCAGCATCAGTGATTCCTTTTTTTATCGCTATAGCCGCGCCTGTAATATATGCCCATACAGCATTTTCAAACGCGATAGGCTGAACGCCTTTAACTATTGCAGGTACATCGATGCCTTTTGCATCACATATTGACTTAGCTTCTTCGAGCGACTTGATTCCGTTTTTACCGAGAGCCGCTTCGATCTGTTTTATTCTTCTGTCATAGCTTTCAAATAATGCAGCCATTTATTCCTCCTTACTCTTCACGCGGATCGATATATTTTTTGGCGTCTGCGAATCTTCCGTAAGTGGAAGTTGCTTTTTTGAGCGCCTCGTTTGCGTCAGTTCCTTTTTTGATCGCTTCCATCATTTTGCCGAGATGAACAAATTCGTAACCGATTGATTCACCTTTCTCATCAAGAGCGATTTTTGTAATGTAACCTTCAGCCATTTCGAGGTAACGGGGACCTTTTGCTTTTGTGCTGAAAATAGTTCCGACCTGGCTTCTAAGACCTTTACCGAGATCCTCAAGTCCTGCACCGATTGGAAGTCCGCCTTCACTGAAAGCAGTCTGAGTTCTTCCGTAAATAATCTGAAGAAAAAGCTCTCTCATCGCAGTGTTGATAGCGTCACAGACAAGGTCAGTGTTCATAGCTTCGAGGATTGTTTTTCCGGTAAGAATTTCCGCAGCCATTGCAGCAGAATGCGTCATTCCCGAACATCCGAGAGTTTCAACGAGAGCTTCCTCGATGATTCCGTTTTTAACGTTAAGAGTAAGTTTGCATGCACCCTGCTGAGGGGCACACCAGCCTACGCCGTGTGTAAGACCGGAAATGTCTTTAATTTCCTTAACCTGATCCCATTTTCCTTCCTGAGGGATGGGAGCCGGACCGTGATTAGGGCCTTTGGCAACACAGGTCATTCTTTCGACTTCGTGTGAGTACTCCATTAGCACAACTCCTTATATATTTTGTAATTCCAAGATAGACCAATAACAGGGTAACTCTTAATGGAGGGCTGTATATGTCAATAAATTTCCTTTGAGTTTGATGAAGTGATGAGTATTGAAAGGTTACGAATTCTTTAAATAAAGAGAAATGTTAATATGAAAAATAATATTTATTAATCAATTAAAAGAGCAATAGATATTAAAATAAAGGTCTCATAATTAAAAAATACGCTGCCATTATACTAAAAAGACAAAAGAAATATAAAATTAATGCATGATAGTATAGAATCACTTAATCTCTTGATTATTTGTAACAATAATCGATATATTTCTTCTAAGAAAGATAATGGAGAACATATGTATAAGAAAGTAGTTATATTTTTGGTACAGATATTATTGATTTCAAATGTTTTTGCACAAAATAAAGATTTTTCTTTTCCCGAAACAGAAGCCGGACAGTATGTTTATTATCTTGATACAAGGAAAGATAATATGCGGTTAACCGGTCTTTTAAAATTTTTTGATAATACTATTGTCTGCCGTTCTATAGATCTTAAAACAAAGGAAGCATGTCTTATTACTTTAAAAATTACAGAGAATAATGACAGATTAGAAATTTCACCGGACAGGTTGCTGGAAGGAAATTTTGAAAAAAACGTACAATACATGCTAGTAGATATTCTTAATATAGCCGAACAGAACAGAAGAAATAAGGAGAAAATCGGTTATCAGATATCATCATTTAATGATGAGTGGAAAGAATTCGGTTATACCTTGGTGCATTCCTTTTCTAAAACAGTTCCATTTTTCAATCTTTTGTCTACAAGTATGAAAGATGGTAAAGAGAATATATATCAGGCTGTTTTAATTGGCAGAATGAGAGATTCAAAAGATAAAACTTTTTTTGAATTTGAATCCTTAGATATTGAGAAAAATCTTAACGCAAATTTTATTGTTCCAGTTAAAAAAGAAAAAGAGATGGAGCTTAGCGAGGCTACGATAAATCTCGATGAGAATTGGAAGTTCATCAAAAGCGGAACCTATCCGGAAATTCTTTATGATGGATTTTGGTTAGCAATTAAAAGTATGAGAGATGCACAGATAGGAATAGAAGCTTATGACTTAAAAAAAATAAACGAAAAGATGGTAAAACTTTCAGCAGTCGAATTGGCTAATTCTTTTGTCTTTTTTAATCCGAGGGTAATTCCATCAAGTGTTAAAGTAATTGAGAATGATAAGAATGATGTTGAGACAGAATTCACGGTAGTTGATCCTGTAACTAAATACAAAACATTTATGCATACCAGAACAATAAGAAAAGGAAATAATATAACATTTATTAATTTTTCCGTTTATCAGGAAACATATGATGCAAACAAAAAATATTTTGAAAGAATATTCAAATCAGTGAAGTTGAAAAAATAGAAAATTCTGAAAAACATTAAAGTGCCTGATAAAATGCAGAAAAATGTTATTTGGGAAATCCTAATATTTTAGTAGAATATTAGGATTTTAGAAAAATTAGTTTTCATCATGAAAATGAAGTTTAATTTCTTCGTTCTCCAGCTGTTTCATTGAAAAAGTTCCGGCATTTAAGGCAGTCATTTTGTTGCGGGGTGATGCGGCATCTATTTTAGCAAAGAGAGATTTCCGGTCTTTTTCTGAGCAATCTTTACTGAAATAGCATTTGAATTTATTCAGGTCGTCATGATCGAACATTATTATAAATGCCGAATGTTCTACGAAAGCGACATCTTCATACGCATGCGTTACTTCAAGTCCAAGGGCTTCTTCGATTATCTGTTTGACTCTTCCGAGATTCCAAAGCTTTTTCATAATACATCCTCTATAATAATTGATAATGAGAATTCTAATACAATTTGACAATTAATATCTTAAACGTCGAGAAATGAATTGTTGTTTTGATTTCGTATATGTAAAGATTTCAAGATTAATAGCTAAATAAGAGAAAATATGATGTAGTTATAAAAGAAAAAAAGATTTGCGGATTTTTAACGGTTAAATTCCATTAAACTTAAAACAAGTTAATTATCCCGGGAGTTTTTATGCTTTATCCTGAAAAAGAAAAAATTTCACTCGAAAAACTTAAAGAGCTTCAGCTGGAACGCCTTAAATGGTCGCTGAAACACGCCTACAGAAATAATGCTGTTTATAAAAAGAAATTTGACGATGCCGGATTCAATCCTGATTCGTTCTCTTCTTTTGATGACATGAAAAGAGTTCCTTTTCTTTATAAACAGGAAATGAGAGAATCTTATCCGTACGGATTATTTGCAGTTCCGATGAACAAAGTGGTACGCCTTCATTCTTCTTCAGGAACAACGGGAAACGCGACAGTAGTCGGATATACTAAAAATGACGTCGAAATCTGGGCTGAGGTTTGTGCGAGAAGTCTTTCCGGCATTGGAGCGACTGAAGAGGATATTATTCAGGTGGCTTACGGTTACGGTCTCTTTACCGGAGGATTGGGTCTTCATTACGGTGCTGAAAAGCTCGGTGCTGCAACGATTCCGATATCCGGCGGAAATACTGAAAAACAGCTGATGCTCATGAAAGATTTCGGTTCGACAGTTCTTGCTTGCACACCTTCGTATGCATTAAATATTGCAGATTTTGCGGCAAAAAACGCGCCGGAACTTGATTTTAAAAAGCTGAAACTCCGCAAGGGAATTTTCGGTGCTGAACCATGGACTAACGAAATGCGTACTGAAATTGAATCGCGTCTGGATATTGATGCTTATGATATTTACGGTTTGAGCGAAGTTATCGGGCCGGGTGTTTCATGCGAATGTGAAGCAAAACAGGGAATGCATGTTTTCGAAGATCATTTTTATGTCGAAATTATTAATCCTGAAACGGGAGAAATCCTTCCTGAAGGATCACAGGGAGAAATTGTTTATACTTCATTAACAAAAGAAGCTTGTCCAGTTATAAGATACCGCTCACGCGACATTACTCGTCTTTACCGCGATAATTGTTCATGCGGCAGAGTTTTTACCAAAATGGAAAAAATTACAGGAAGATCAGATGACATGCTTATCATCCGAGGTGTGAACGTTTTTCCTTCACAGATCGAATCTGTTCTTGTTGCTGTTGAAGGAGTTGAACCACATTATCAGATTATTGTCGATAGAAAAGGGACTCTTGATGATATAGAAGTTAAAGTCGAAGTTAATGAAAGCATCTTTTCGGATGAAATGAAAGTCATGAGCGAACTTTCTTCTAAAATAGCTTCAAAGATAAAAACTCATCTTAACATATCAGCAAAGATTACTCTTGTTGAACCTTCTTCTATTGAGCGAAGTGTCGGCAAGGCTGTCCGTGTAATTGATAAAAGAAAAAAGTGAGGTAAAAATGAATATTCAGCAGATATCTGTATTTATTGAAAACAAACCGGGACGTCTTCAGCATGTACTTGAAGTTCTGAACTCGGGTCATATCAACATTTTAACTCTTACTATCGCCGAGATTAATGATTTCGGAATTCTCAGAATGATTGTGGATAAACCGAATACTGCACATGATATATTAAGAAAAGAAAATGTTACTTCATCTGTAAATGAAGTTCTTGGAGTCGGTATCGATGATAAACCGGGAGGACTTCTCAGGCTGATCAAGTGTTTCGCAGAGAATAAACTTAACATTGAATACATGTATGCTTTCACCCAGAAAAAAGGAGATGAAGCAACGATGATTTTCCGCTTTGAGGATATTGAGGCGGCAAAAAACCTTCTAATCAAGGAAGGATTCAACATAATGAAAAAAATTGATATAATCGGAGATCAGGAATAATGAAAAAAGTCCTTTTAGGAAATGAAGCTATCGCGCGCGGAGCCTATGAAGCAGGATGCAGAGTAGCCGCCGGATATCCGGGAACGCCTTCAACCGAGATTCTTGAGGCGATGGCGCATAGTTATCCGGAAGTAAAAAGCCAATGGTCATGCAATGAAAAAGTTGCCTTTGAAGTTGCTGCAGGTGCGGCTATAGCCGGAGCGCGTTCGATGACTACTATGAAGCATGTAGGGCTGAATGTTGCGGCTGATCCGATGTTTACTTTTTCTTATACAGGCGTAACATCCGGATTTGTTATAATCAACGCGGATGATCCGGGCGCATGGAGTTCGCAGAATGAGCAGGATAACCGTCACTATGCCAGAGCTGCAAAACTTCCGATGCTCGAACCTAGTGATCCACATGAAGCTTATTCATTCACTAAACTTGCATTTGATCTTTCGGAGCAGTTTGACCGTCCGGTCATTGTAAGAACAACTACAAGAATTTCACATTCTCAGGGAGTTGTTGATATCGGAGAGAGAAAGGAATCAGAGTTGAGAGAGTTTCCGATCAATCCGCAGAAATATGTAATGATTCCTGCTCATGCCCGGCCAAGACATAAGTTTGTTGAAGAACAGCTTGAAAAGATGAGGGAATATTCTTATACTTCGGGCATTAACCGGATTGAAAAAGGAAAAACAAAACGCGGAATCATTACAGCAGGTATTTCATATGAATACGTAAAAGAAACCTGTCCGGATGATAATATTCTGAAAATTGGAATGATGTGGCCTCTTCCAGACAAGATGATTAAAGAGTTTGCATCGATGAATGATGAACTTTTTGTGGTAGAAGAACTTGATCCGTTTATCGAAGATTATATAAAAGCTCTCGGAATTAAAGTGATCGGCAAGGAAATAATTCCTCTTTGCGGTGAACTGAATTCAGATATTGTAGATTCTGCTCTTAACGGAAAAAAGCATTCTAACAGCATTAATCCTTATGCCGGAACAATTCCAAACCGTCCGCCGTCACTTTGCAAGGGATGCCCGCATGCTCTGGTTTTTAACGCCATCAAAAAGCTCAACCTGATTGTAAACGGAGACATAGGATGTTATACTCTGGGAGTTCTTCCTCCTTACAATGCGATGCATAGTCAGGGATGTATGGGAGCAAGCGTGAGCATGCATCTCGGTTTTGAAAAAGCTTGGGGAAATGCTCTTGCAAGAAAAAGCGTCGCTGTTATCGGCGATTCAACTTTCATTCATTCGGGAATTACCGGTTTGATAGATATCGTTTATAACGGCGGAACAGGAACAGTTATCATTCTTGATAACCGTACTACCGGAATGACAGGACATCAGGAAAATCCTTCGACAGGAAAGACTCTTCTCGGAGATCCTTCTCCTGAATTGAATTTTGAAGCACTATGTCTTGCATGCGGAGTAAAAAGAGTTGTTACCGTTGATCCTATAGAAAAGGAAAATCTTGAAAGAGTTCTTGCTGAAGAAACAGCCGCAGAAGAGCCTTCGGTCATCATCGTAAAACGCAAATGCATACTTAAAAAGTGAGGAATCGGTTTATGGAAAAAAATATAATTTTTTGCGGAGTAGGCGGACAGGGAGTAATCCTTGCCAGCAAAGTTCTCATGGAAACTGCTCTCCGTGCGGGTTATGATGTAAAGGAATCTGAAGTTCACGGAATGGCTCAGCGCGGCGGAAGCGTCGAATGCTGTGTCCGCTTTGGTACAAAAATATATTCTCCGCTTATAGCAAAAGGTAAAGCAGACTATGTTGTGAGTCTTGAACTTTTAGAGTCTCTCAGAAAAATTGAATTTCTTTCTGATGAAGGAACAATGATTGTTAATGACTTTAAGATTGATCCGGTTCCTGTTCAGCAGGGAGTTCTGGAGTATCCTCAGGATATTAAAGATTATCTGAATGCAAATGTTAATAATCTTCTAATTGCAGAGACTGAATCTGTTCTTAAAGAAATTGGAAGTCAGAAAGCGCTTAATATTGTGATGCTTGGAATTCTTTCTAACTATCTTGAGTTCAGTGAGAAAGAATGGCTTGAATCTGTAAAAGTATGCGTTAAAGAAAAATTTGTTGAGATGAATATCAAAGCCTTTCTTGCAGGAAGAAGTTTGAAAAAATAGTCCTACCATAAGAAAAAATCAGAAAAGCTTCACCTTGTACTTTTCTGCCATTTTCTGAATCTGATCGGAGGAAATGTCATGAATGTTTTTTCCTCCGTGACGGTTTTCAACTGTTAAAACGAAAACATTATATGACATTTCTGAAGCCATTTTAAAATATGGTTCCATTTCCCATTCTGCCGTAAAAGTGTTGTGAATAAAAACTTTATCACAACCGGAAGAAAGAGCTTCGCGCGTCATGTTCTCGCAGTGCTTATATGCGAGGTGATTTGTTTTATAGTCGAAAGAATATTCTCCTGTTGATTGATCAATAAAATAATCATCTATAGAAAAAAAAGGATATTTCCCTTTTTCAGATAGAATTTCTGCTATTGCCGATTTTCCGGCACCTGGAAGTCCGCGAAGTAAGAATAATGATTTAATAAGCATAACCTATAATATAATTAAGTTTTATCTATAGAAATTTAAAATTTTCAAGAACTGCTAATGGTTTAAGTTTTTGAATTACATAAGTTTCTACACTCGGAGTACATCCGCAAATTGTACATGTTTTATTATTGTAAATACCTTTACGGCAACAACATTCAGAAAGAACGTCGTTGCAAATAAGAATGCTTGACCATACAGGTCTCTTCCATTGGCCGGAAAGAAGGAGCTTAATACCGTCAAAAGTATTAGAAATTTTTAAAGGATGAAGTTTTTTAAGTTGAAGTAATTTGTTGAGAACACTATTTCTATTTCTTTTGTTCAGCATCAAAGAAGAATCTGCTCCGATATATGGAGTAAATAAATGAAAGAGGATCCCTTTAACTTTTTTGTTTTTTATTATCTCATTGAAGTCTTCTGTAAAAGAATAATGATTATAATTGCTGATTGTATAATTAAGAAAAATTCTTTTATGATTACTGTTATTAATATTATTCCAAACCTTATTATAAATTGACCCTCTAATTGCATTGTGAGTTTTTTCTGAACCGTCCATGCTTATCCATAAATAATCAGCTGAAGAATCAAGTTTGAAAGTTCCGTTTGTACAAATAACAACTCTGAAAAAACCTATTTTCTTGGCAAATTGAACAATACTTTCAATATTCTTTTTTTTTGAACGCCAAAGAAAAGGTTCTCCTCCTGTAATAACAAGAATTCTTGAACCTAATGAGTATAATTTTTGAATCTGATTTGTTATTATTTCATAAGAGAAGTTCTGATAGCCAAGATTGGAAACACTGCAATGCTTACAATGTAAATTACATTTATCTGTTATAATAATAGAACTTGTCAATGGTATCTTGTGGCCGAGAAAATAGCATTTAATAATCCAAGAAAGATAGTATAGTATTTTAATTATCATTTTAAATCAATTCCAAGAGGATTCGGATTATTGTAGTTCTGAGACCAGACTTTATTTATGAAATTCAGAGAAAAATAATTTTGAATTAAATGAATATAATGAATTCCATTATTGTTAATGTAAATGAATTCTTTATCAAATCTAGCATAACGGAAAACCCTGAGTAGTACAAAAAACAATTTATAATCAGTTAACAAATCTGATGAAAATAAAGATTTATATTCTAATATAGGAATCTTAGTCTCATATAGTCTCCAATAAAGCCAATATAGTTTTTCCATATTTATCGAAACATTCATGACAAGAGAATAAGGTAATTTGCTTGAATGAACTTTATTTTGATAAGTATTAATGTCGAATACATTGAATAGGAAATGATTTCCCGTGAAAGTTGCGGCGGAAGGACCTAATCCAAGATAATAGTTTCTTGTTACTGAAGAGTATTTATGCTGAGAATTTTTTATAAAACTCCAAACTGAAATTTGCTGATAACCGTTCTTAACTAATGTATCACAAATATGAAAATAAAATTTTCTTCTCACAAAAGAATTTGGTGACTTAACCTTATTTAGTTTCTTGAATTTGCCAATCGAAGAATAAGGAAAAGTAAATAGGGGATAAGTTGTTATTTGATCAGCTTTTGAATTAATTGCTTTATTTAAAGATTCGTTTAATTCATTAAGAGTTTGACCGGGAATTGCAAAGATGATATCAATATTAACAGTGTCGAAATTGTGTTTTTTTGCTTTCTTTATGGCCTTTAGGGCTGTAATGGCATCATAATTCCGGCCAATTGCTTTTAAATGTTGTTGATGAAAATCCTGAATGCCGATACTTATTAAGTTACATTTCATATTCTTAAGGGCTGTTAGTATTTCTTCCGTTAAATCTTCCGGATTAGTTTCAATTGCAATATTTCTAATGGTGCAGATGGATTTTAGCAGATCTATTGCTTCAATTAAAGTGTTCAATAAAAGAGTAGGTGATCCTCCGCCTATATAGAGAGAATCTATAATTTTTCCTTCAATATTCTTTTTGTGTAATTTAATTTCCTTTATAAGGGATAAAGAAAAATCTTTTGCTTTATGAAGTGAATATTCTTCCTTATAATAAGGACAATAAGGACAGATGTTTTTACAAAAGGGAATATGAATATATAGGTTGTTTATTCTACTAAAATCTAAGTGATTGTTGTCATATTTATTAAACAACATGGAATCTTTCTTGCCGAGACAAAAATATCGAAGTAATAAATATCTTAATATTTTAATCATAAATCAAGAAAAGAACCAAAGATATAATTGTCCATAAAAAAATGCTTGAGTTATTCATTAGTTCGACCGAACATATGTTATGGATATTTCATCTGGAATTTCAAACATATCTTTAGGGCAGAACAACAAGCTTGTTCTATGGCCTAATTATCCTTCGAATCAAGTTGATCGAGTCCGTGCTGTTGAAAACTACCGTCAATCGTCACGGGAAATCTACAAAGCTTCTGCGGAAGAAGAGTCTGAGATAATGAAGTCTCAGAATAATCCTAAGATGTCAGTTTATACCGACAAAGCCGGTATCCGTGCAGCATCTGCCGTTCCGGGCGCGTTATTCGACGCTTTCGCCTAAGGAAAATAAATGAAAATTGAACATATTGCCGTTTGGGCAAAGGATATCGAGAAACTTAAGAATTTCTACGTGTCTTATTTCGGTATGACTTCAAATGAAATGTATCATAATAAAAATACGGGATTTAGATCATATTTTCTCAGTTTTCAGGGCGAATCTGCAAGAATCGAAATTATGAATAGAGATGATGTAAATGAATCCGTATTAAAAGAAATGCTCGGACTTGCTCATTTTGCAATTTCTGTCGGCAGTAAAGAGAAAGTTGATGAACTTGCACTTACTATGGAAAAAGATGGTTTTATAATAGCAAGCAAACCTAGGACAACCGGAGACGGTTACTATGAATGTGCTGTTCTTGATCCCGAAGGAAATAAGGTTGAAATTACAATATAAAAATCCCCGCTTTCGCGGGGTTTATTTTATCTTTTTATTGTATTTTCTCTATCCGGACCTACTGAAATCATGGAGATTTTTATGCCTACGGATTCTTCTAAAAAGTCGATGTATCTTCTGGCTTTTTCGGGAAGGTCATTATAATTTCTGCATTGAGAAATATCTTCTTTCCAGCCTTCAACTTCAGTATATATCGGTTTAATTTTATTCAGCAAAAATGACGGAAACATGTCAATTCTGCGGCCGGAATATTCATAACCGGTAGCAACCTTAATTGTATCAAAACCGCTGAGAACGTCAAGTTTTACGAGAACTAATTCAGTAAGTCCGCAAACTCTTTTGGCCTGTTTCATGAGTTCAACGTCAAACCAACCGCATCTGCGAGGACGGCCTGTTGTTGCTCCGTATTCGCCGCCTTTCTCGCGGAGAATATTTCCTATATCTCCGGTTTCTTCCGTAGGGAAAGGTCCTTCTCCTACACGGGTAATATAGGCTTTGCAGATTCCGACAACACGTTCAATCTGAAAGGAATTTATTCCTGAACCGAGTAGAGCTCCTCCGATTGTCGGATTAGATGAAGTAACAAAAGGATATGTTCCGTGGTCTATATCAAGCCCGAAGCCCTGAGCACCTTCAAGAATGATCTTTTTACCTTTTGCAGATTCTTCATTTAGGTAATAAGCTGTGTTAATTACCATTCTCTGAACTCTCTGTTTAAAGCGGAGAAGAATATCCATCATTTCATCAACAGAAAACCCTTCTTTTCCGTACATTTTTTCAAGTTCACGGTTTTTTACTTCAAGAACCGATTTAATTTTCTCTTCGAGTTCTTTTTCGTCGAAAATATCACCGACTCTGATTCCGGTACGGAAACATTTATCAGCATATGCCGGGCCTATTCCTCTTCCGGTTGTTCCTATTTTATTGCTTCTTAATTCTTCGAGTCCTGCATCAAGAGCCTTGTGATAAGGAAGAATGAGATGTGCCGCGTCTGATATAAATATGCGGTATTCTGCATCAATTCCATGAGATTCAAGATTATCAAGTTCTCTTATAAATTCTTCAGGATCAAGAACAACTCCATTTCCTATGACACATATTTTTTCCTTATGGAGAATTCCGGAAGGAATAAGATGGAAAACGTATTTTTTACCGTCTACAACAACAGTATGCCCGGCATTGGCTCCTCCCTGATAACGGACTATGATATCCGCATCACAGGAAAAATAATCAATCATTTTGGCTTTTCCTTCGTCACCCCATTGAGAGCCAATTACAACGGAAACACTCATAAATCCTCCAGGTATCCGATAAAATATTCGGATATCAGCGCTTATAAATCAGAATATCCGGCTAAAACCGGAAAGCAGCGCAAACATTTAAACTCAGACTATACCCTTTTAGTATCAAGCAAAATTCTGAATAAATCTAATAATATTATGGTTTTTTGAAAAAATTCAATCATTAGAAATTTATCAAAAGGGTTATTTTCATTAAGAAAGTTTAAAACTGAACCTTTCCAGAATTACATATGGTAGCAAGAAAATATTGTCCGCTCTTAGAAGTCAGGACGACTTCAAGGAAATTATATGTATAAGTAATCAGAACGAAAAGATTTATCTGATAAAGACGGAGTTTTCGAATTAAATAATAATTTTAAAAATGATAGGAAAAGTGATGAAAAAGATAACTATTTTCATTTTTTTGTTTTTAATCAGCTTTCCGGTTTTTGCTCAGCAAAAAATAATGCTGAAAGGTGTAATTACAGATTCAATCAACCGAAAGCCTGTTGATATGGCAACTGTAATGGTTTTGGAAATTAAGACTAAGACTTATACTGACGAATTCGGAAAATATAATGTTACTTTTCCATCTGCCGGAACATATACTATTATTGTTAAAGCAGATGGAAATCAGATTCATCAGGAAAAAATTGTCATTAGTGCCACGGAAGAAAGAAATATTGTACTAAAACCTCTTAAAGTTCAGGGCGGTGCAATAACAATTAAGGGGGATAGGGACATTCAAAAAATTTCCAGACATTCCCTGTCGAATAAGGAAATAAAGGCGATTCCTGCTGCATTCGGTGATTCTTTGAGTGCATTGACTGCTCTTCCGAATGTTATGAGAACTGATGGAATGTTTGGACCATTAATTATACGCGGAGCAAGCCCTGATTATAACGGATATCTCGTTGATAACATACCTATTTATAATCCATATCACTTTGGCGGATTGCATTCAATAATTAATACAAATATCATTGATGAGATCGATTTATATTCATCATCTTTTCCTGCTCATTTCGGTAATGCTCAGTCAGCAGTAATAAACGTTAACACTGTAGATGAAGTAAAAAATTTTGGGGGGTTTGCAGACATTTCAATGCTGTATTCTTCAGTAGTTCTGAAGACTCCTCTAAAAGAAAAATATTTTGAAGATGGAATTGAGAAAAAAAAGAATAACGGTTACTTCATTTTTGCAGGAAGAATAGGCTATATTTCTCTATTTTTAAAGGCGACCAAAATGATTTATGAAGCAATGGGGAAGGATGTTCCAAGTGAAGCTCCGCAGTACGGAGATTACCAGATAAAAATTAAAAGAAATTTAAACGACAGAAATGCTATCAGCTTTCTAGCTTTTGGATCTTTTGATCAAATGAAGTTTGTTACGGAGGAAGATGATCTTGCTGCATCAGATGATCCTTATCTTACTAATATAAAATTTAAAGAGTCAATTTTTTCTCATGCCCAAGGTGTTACACATACATATACTCCGAATGAAGCTGTTCAGAATAAATTACTAATTTATAATTCGATGATGACTTCAAAAATGTTTTTTGCCATGAGAGATTCTGATGTTAAAGTTCTACGAGACGGCTTTGAACCTCAGACAAAACCTATAATCGCCGGAATAAAAGAATCTGTAAAAGTTGATTTAATAAAAAATTATCTTCAGCTGAAAGCCGGCGGAGAATTTACATACTACTATTTTAGAACAGCCGGAACAAGCTTTGAAGTTAACAAAACATCCGAAGATTTGGGCGATGAAGAATGGCTCACTCTTGTTCATCTCGGAGATAATATCAAAAACAAAACAGTATCCGGTTTTTCAGAAGTAAAAATAAATTTCGGAGGATTGGAATTTGTTCCGGGTATCCGCACGGAGTATTTATTTTTAACAAAAAAAGCGACTGTTGACCCGAGGGGAATGATCGCATATACTTTTCCATCAGAGACAACCGTTTCTTTTGCCGGAGGAAAGTATTCTTACTTTCCACAGCTTTCATCATCTTTTTTTCAGTTAATGCCGCATCTTTCAAAAGCAGAATATATTACCCCTCAATATTCTTATCATTCTTCGGCAGGTATAGAGCAGAAGATATTTAAGAATTTTTCTGTTAAGTTGGAAAGTTTTTATAATTATTATATGGATCAGCTGACTGAAGAAAAATGGATAGATAATGATGGAGTTGAACGTAACTATAAAAACTGTATGAAAATGAGAAGTTACGGGACAGAAATAATGATCAAAAAAGATATTAATGAAAATGAAAATGGAGTTTACGGGTTCATTAATTATACTTTTGATAAAAGTCAGTATAAAACAGGAGCTAAAAATAACAATGCTCAAATGGTTAAAGATTATGCTTCGGAAGGAATGTACTATGATGCTTCAGAGTATAAGAAATGGATAGATTCCCCCTATGATATGAGGCATATTCTGAAAATGGTTCTGGCATATAAGTATAATAGACACACTTTTTCTACAAGAGTTCAATATAATACTTCTAAGCCGTATACTCCTATAAATGGAGGATGGCACGATACGGATTTTTCTGATCCGAAAGATCCAAATCATGAGAGATGGGTTCCTCTTTTTGGTACTATTAATTCAAAAAGATATAAGCCGAGTTATCAGATAGATTTGCGGTATGAATACCGTCAGAAATATGAGTGGGGATATTTTTCATGGTACTTGGAATTGATTAATGTTACTGCTCAATCACCCGAAGAAGAGAAATGGGATTATAGATATGGATACAGCAGAAATAATCCTAAAATTGAAAAGGAAGATGCTGTTCCTCTTCCGAATTTTGGTGTTGAAATATCATTTTAATAGAAATATTTTTTACAAAAAGAGATAAAAGAAACCCCGCAGTTGCGGGGTATTCTTTAAAAAGATGATTTTGAACCCACACCACCGCGACCGTGAGTGGGGATAAATTTAAAATCAGGAAACAAGTTTTTCAAATATGAACTGACAGAAGAAGCTTCTTCAATGCTTGCATCAACTCCATGACCCTTAAAGTTGGAACCGGCATCAACAATGTAATATTTTATTTCCCCGTCTTTTCTATATAGCTTTATGTTTCCACCGCAGTTAGTCTGACACGAAGGAAGTTCTTTTTTTAATTTTTTGTCTGTTTCAACATGAGTCTCTGTACCGGATGTATAGAAAAGAGCTTTTTTTGATCTTCCTTCGGGAAGGCATGCCATATATGTTATATATTCATTTTCACAAAGCTCTTCAAGCATACTTCTAAAACGGGTTTTGTTGACATCTTCCCATTTTTCAAGTCCGGTATATTTGCCTATTCGGAGTTTCTGCTGAACAGGAACAAAGATGGTGCTCAGCATATTTTTCTTTTTCAAAAAAAGAATAAATCTTGGAGGAAAAACCGAAGCGGTAAACGAAACTATTTCTTTTCTTTTAGCAGGATTTGCCGTGTATAATGCGGAAGTTTCTATTACAGAAAGAGCATCTTTGCATTCATCGAAAGAAAAATCTGTATCAACGGTATAATATGATTCATTTTCGAGAATTTTCATGAATCCCTGTTCTGCGATCATCGTTGAAGCGTTTAAATCAATGATGCTTTCGAGAACAATTTTTTCATTATCAGCAGAAAGAACCCTGCCCATGCAAATTGTGTCCTTGTAAACCTTAATGAGAACTTCACCGGCTTTGAAATCTGCAATATGTTTTTGTGTCAGCAGATTTCTTTTTATCATCTCTTCTAAAAACATTTAGTACCCCCTGTGGTTTTTAGAAAAACCAGAAAAAATCGCCGAAGTGTCAAGTTTTGTCAATAGAAAAATATGAAAAAGTGAATACCGTCCAACCGGTAAATTTATGCTTGTTGTTGATATAAAAAGATATTGCTTTAGCAGAACAATTAAAGTATAAAGATTTATATTAACTTATCGGCTGCAATAAGAACACTTTTTCATTTTCAGTCTAATGTCCATTTGGAAAGCAATCAGGAGTATTATAATGTGGAATATGGCATTGTCTCTCTCTTTGGTAACAATAGCGAGTGCCATTGCAATTATGATGTGGATTATGACCATTGCCAGAAAAAGCGGAACATTAATATATTTTGCTATTTCGTTTTCACTTCTTTCAATTTCTTTTGCGCTTTTTAATACCCAGGGATTTTTGCATCCTTTTTTCGGTATTGTTCTAGCAAATTTTCTTATGATCTTATCCTATATGTTTCTTGCCTGGGGAACACGTGTTTTTTATCAAATAAGGCCTGTTTTGCCATTTCGATTTTATGTTTATGTTGTATCGGCAGTAGTTATTCTATCTCTTTTCACCTTTCTGTTTTATTCGTACAAGGTACGTGCTGTAACAGCGTCAACTTGTATAGCTATTTTTTCAACAGAAAGTATATTCACATTGATTAAAGCGGGTTTTGTTTCTAAGCAAATCCGTTTTAAACTTCCGATTATAATAATTATTTCATTATTCATAATTTTTCATATAGTCAGAATAATCGTAATGATTATTTCCAGCGACATTGGTTCATATTTTATGGAGATTCATCCGTATACTACCGCAACCTTTCTTGCGACCCAGTTTTTCACTATTCTCTGGGCTGAATTAATTCTTTTGGCTGATATGGAAGATCTCCTCGGAAAAGTGGAAAAAAAAAGAGATCAGCTTGCGAGTATTGCGTTTAATGACCAATTAACCGGAATTAATAACCGCTATGCTCTTGAAGGATTTCTTGATCAGGAACTTGAACGACAGGATAGATATCTTGAACCGCTTTCTTTTATTTTGTTTGATATTGATCACTTTAAGCAAATTAATGATAAATGGGGTCATTCGGCCGGAGACGAGGTTTTGATTAATGTTGCGCACACCGCTCAGAAAAATCTTCGTTTGACAGACAGAATTTTCCGTTGGGGTGGTGAAGAATTTCTGATTGTCTGTCCTCATACGGTTATAAACGGTGCAGCAGATTTCGCCCAGAAGCTTCGTCATTTATTATCTGTTATTGATTTTTCGGAATCAAAAATTTTACCGAAAAAATTTTCAGGAATAACTGCAAGTTTCGGAGTGATAGAACGTTTTCCCGGAGAAGCCAGAAATGATTGTTTCAGACGTGTAGATGAGGCAATGTATTTTGCGAAAAAAAACGGAAGAAACCGGGTGGAATTAGATAGAAACGGCAAAGAAAAGAAAGGGCTTATTAATATAGAATGGCTGGAAGAATGGGATTCCGGTATTTCTCAGATAGATCAGGAACACCGGGAATTGGTGCAAAAAGGAAACCGGCTTATGAATCTTGCTGTAATTCAATCCAAAAAAGAATTACTCTGTGAAGCAATGAGTTCTTTGCAGACTTATATAATTAAACATTTTCGAAATGAAGAAGAAATACTTAAAGCAATCAAATATGATAAGCTGGATGAGCATAAAAGAATTCATAAACATCTTGAGGAGGAAGCCCGTATTCTTTATGAGAAACTTGAAAAAGATCCTGCAGTATCAATAGAAATATTCCATTTTCTGGCGGATCAGATAATTGTCGGACATTTAATAGATTATGATTCTGATTTTTTCCCAATAGCCAGAGGAAAAGCAAGTGATGCAGTTTTAACTAGCAAAGAATAATTATATGAATTATTTCCGGTTTGTCATTATACTTCTTATCGCTAATATTTACGCAACTGAAAGTAAATCAGAATTTTTCGGAGAAATAGATAAACCAGACACTGAAATACACAACTCTGTTTCCGAACCATGGGAAACCATTTTTCAAAAAACCGGCGGAACCCGATATGAAATCTCCTCTAATAAAGACAAAAAATTTAAAATTATATTAAATCGCTACCAAAACCCGCTTCCAATGATTCAATTTAACTGGAAAGGTTATACTGTATGCTATTATGATTACTTCGGTTTATCAAGTAATGGAAACGAATTAGGAAATATTGTTCAAATACGGAATAAAGAAAAAGTGCTGTATGATATACGCGGGAATAGTTATTTTTACGGATTTAAGTATGATGTTTTTTCTTATATAAAAGGAGAAGAAGATCCTTATGATTTTTTTTTCCGGGATGTAACAGGAGACGGAGAGCCTGAATTATTTATCCATGCGGGAACTCAGGGGGCATATTCTTATTGGACAATGTATATTTTCAGAATGACTAAGAACGGACCTGAGAATATTTTCAAATATTATACCGGAAGAGTCGGAACTCTGCAAACTTCTCAAATGGATATAAATTGGGAGTCGCACTGGGATGACCGAGCATGGGATATCATGAATCTCAGATGTTATGTCCGTGACATTGACAACAACGGTATTCCTGAAATGATAATGGCTAATTCTGTTATTGAGCACCTTATGGGGCAGACTCACGGGCCGTATATTCTTACTATTCTTGAGTGGAATAGAAAATGTTTTTTTGATAAAACAAGAAAATTTCCTGAACTGGCACGTAAGGCAGCTTTAAGCTATGCTGATGATAGTAAGAATGATGCATTTCCTACGGATAATGCATATCTGTTTATATCCGATTATCTTATGCCGTATTATGCAAACATGATTCTTGCCGGTCAGGAAAAGAAAGCCCAAGAATGGATCAGAAAAAACGGAAAAGGTGAAATTCTTGAATGGCTTGATGATAAAAAGCAGATTCAATCTATTCATGAAGCTCTTGTCTTAAAAAGAGTCGGAGAAAAGATGAATAAAAGAAAAGAGTATGTGTATTGATGAAAAAAAGTTTTAAAGTTGATAGATATCCTGATGGGAAAAGTTTCCTGTATATCAATTCAAATAAGCTGGATGAATGTTTAGATTATTTTAAAAATGGAGATTTTTACGGAATTGGAATTAATTCTATGAAAGGATATTCATCGGATAATTTAGACTTTTTAAATCAAATACCGGATGTTAAAGGACTGAGCATTGAAGATACTATATCAAATATTGATGGTATAAACTCACAAAAAGGATTAAAGTATCTTCTGATCAATAAAGTTAGTAATGAACTGGATGAAGATGTTATTAGAGGGCTTGACGAATTGAGAATTGCTGAATGGTCCAGTAAATTCAATTTAATCAGTAAGTGTGAAAATTTAGAATCGCTTTATATATATTCATATAAGCCTAAAGAGAATGATTTGCTTGGACTTTCAAATTTAAAAAGGTTGAAATCTCTTGAAATTGTAAAGTGTCCTGTAACAACACTTAAGGGTATTGATAGTATTAAGTCATTGAATAAATTGATAATAAGATACTTTAGTAAGCTGGAATATGTTGGGGATATTGTGAATCTGGAACTTTTGGAACACCTGGAATTTGATCACTGCAGCAAAATAAAAGATATAGAAAAAATTTCTCAACTCAAACAATTATCGTTATTAGGCATAAATAGTTGCGGTAAAATTCCATCTCTTGCCTTTCTTAAAGATATTAGTAATCTTAAGAGATTGGCATTCGTAAAAACAGAAATTATAGATGGTGATTTCTCATTCTTTTTGGACATGCCTGTAGTGGAATATGTTGGTTATTTTGATAAAAAACATTATTCAATAAAATCAGACGATCTGAATTCATTATTAGATAAAAAGAAAGGTCATAAGAAGTTGTAAATATGCTCAGAAAAATAATGATTATCAGAAAATTTTGAATTAAAAGAAGACTTAAAAAAATATATTAATGAGGTGTTTAATGAAAAAAATATTATCTTTGTTGTTTCTTTTTGCAGTCACCATTTCTCTTCGTGCTGAGGAGCCAGGGGATGATAAAAGATTAATATTTTCAAAACCTTTCTCTCAAAGTGAAGGAGAATATGTTCTTTACGGGAAGAATTCAGATATTTATAAATTTATCAAAAGACTTGAATCAGTTAAGCTTAGAAATTTTGATGAATCTATTGATTTAGGTTACGCATATTTTATAATTAAAGAAAAAGATAAAGCATTAAAAGAATTTCAAAGTGTAATTGATTGCGGAGAATCAAATCCTAAATGTTTCAACATGATCGGCGGTATTTATCTTGAAAAAGGTAACAACTACAAGGCCGAAGAATATTATCTTAAAACACTTGAAAAGTACCCCAATAATCTGACTGCATTGTATAATATGGCACGCATATATTATAATAAAGGAGATTATGATAAAGCAAAAAGAAACATAAGAAATATTCTTGATAATGACAAAGAATATTATGATGCTCACGAACTTTTAGGTCTTATTGCGCAGAAAGAAAAGAAAACGGAGGAGGCGGAAAAATATTTTAGAAAAGAAATTGAATTATATAGTTCTTCTCCGGAATCACACCGACGTTTAGCTGATTTAATTGCACAAAGAAAAGGCGACATTAACGAAATAATTCATCACTACAGAGCTGCTCTCTCAAATTCTCCATATGACAATGAAGTGAGAAAACTTTTAATAAGTGCTTATGAGAAAAAAGGAGGAGAATCTCTGGATATAGCAAAAGATGAGAAGAAACTTCTTTCTCTCAAACTTCAAAATTCTGTGCTTTATAATTATTCTCTGACATTTATTAGAAAAGATTCTACTAAAGAAGATATGGAAAAGGCGATTGAAATACTTAAAGAACAACTTAAGCGTTATCCGGGATATCCTGCTGCTAATTTGAATATTGGTGTTCTGTATGTAAGAATGGGGGATAGAAAAAAAGCATTTGATTACTACCTGAAAGAACTCGATGTTAATATAAACAACGTTTCAGTATATTATAACATCGGATATTATTTCCTGGATGAACTTAAACAAGCCAAAACACGAAAAGAAGCAGTGTCTAATCTTGCTTGTGCAAAAGGAATGTTTCATAGATGTACAATTATAGATCCGTTTGATAAAAAAGCTGCAGAAATTGAAGAAAGAATTGATAAATATCTCTCAGAAATATAAAAATCAATGTTGAAATAATATTCGCGGAAATCCGGTACAGTTTATATTTCCGGTAATTCTAGTGAATACTTTTCACATAATAAAGAACGTAATTTTTGATACTTTTGAGGTTCTTTTTTTAAATCGGCAATTGGAATTTTGATATAACTGTCAGAGCCAACCGGAATTTTTAAAAATCCGAAACTTACTGCAAACGGCTTTTTAAAAACTGCCTGAAGTATTTCAGAATATAAAACTTCCTTTCTCGAAAATTTAATGAAAACAAGCCGGTCCTGCATAAAATATATTCCTGCATTACGGAAAAAACTTAACATGATATTTGAAAGAAAAGTTATTATTACAGCTAAAACCGGAAGACTGACTGCAAATAGAATTTCTTGTTCTAAAATTCCTTCACTTGTGTCTATCAATATTAGTCCGATTGCACAACCCCAAAATAGAAGAAGAAAAAGTATTCTGAAGCCTGAAAAAATCGAGACAAGTTCTTGAGGAATAGTGCCGAAAACGAATAAAGAATTTTCTCTATATGTTTCCTGAAGTGTTTTGAATCCGAGAAGTTTTCTTCTTCTCGCTAGAAAAAATTCTACAGTTGTGCCCAGGCAAATAGAAATGAACAGAATAAGGTATTTCACGTTTTTTGCTCCGGTAATTTATAAAAAAGTAAAATAACTAATTAGTATTTATTCATATAAAAGTCTATAAATTTATGGAAAAGTTACAACTTATTGTCAGAAAACTTTGTGAGAAACCGCAAATATATCGTATGACTAAAAAATGAAAAGATTGATGATTGTATCTATCTCAAAAAGGTTAGTTAATAAAGTGGAGATGTTATAATGGAATACAATGTTTATAATGAACGTAACATAGGAATTCTTGTTGATGATGAAATGCTTAAAAAATCTTTAGAACAAAATGGCAAAGACCTGTCTGTTGAAATAATATCCGCAATGGGTATTTCGAAAGATAAATGCTATTCCAAACGGTTAGAAGAGGCTATTTATCACGAAAAGCAGATAAATAGAATAAAAGCTATGTATAGCCTGTTAAGTTTGGAAGATATAACCACTTTTGAGGCACTTAGAAAAAAAGAGTCCAGTATTCCAGACGAAGATTTTCAATATGAACTTAGTGAAAAGTCAATATTGCAGGCAGTTTTAATACGTTTGGAAAAAGGAACTGAAGGAGTCTATGAAGCTTTTTTTAGTGAAAGTGTCCCTTCAATAGTGAAGACTGATTTGTTGTACATTTACGCGACAGGTTTTTCTACGGCTTCAAATGACATTGAATATCTAATAGATGGAATAGAAGTTTTTGCAAAAAAGAGCGAGCAATGGATGAAGAAATTAAAGAAAGATGACTTCGAAGATGTTTTGATGTCATGCTTGGATGGACTTTTTATAATTTCTGAGAGAAGTTCACTTCTAAGTGAATTGCCTAAGATAAATATTGAAAAGCTAAGTAAAACCGGAGCTGAAATTTTAAAAATGAAAATAGACTCATACGCTAAAGAAATAATCGCTTCATTAGCAAGGGCTCTTCCACCGAAGTATGCTTATGAAATGTTGGAGCCCATAATGGATGGACGAGCCAAAGGAGATGTAAAAAAGGAATTAAATGCTTCACTAAGAATTTTAAAATCCAAAGCATAGGTAAGGACTATAAGTTATTTATTTAACACGGATGTATTAAAGAATACAAGCATGGTTTATCATAAAATCAATTATCATTTCTTTTATTAGGAAAGCAGAGTTCATAGTATGTAATAGAAAAAGGTTTAATAAGACATTATAAAAATTGACAACATGGTGGTTGATAAATAAGTGGTATTGCTTATCGGATTATGGGGAAAGAGATCACAAATGTATAAAGGAAGAAATATAAGAAAATTAGAAATATTTATAATATTTATAGTGCTAAATGTTTCTGCCTGTTCTTCGGGAGCTCCTGAACAGACAATTCAAATAATAAACACGGGGACATATAAGTGTTCTTTAACAATGCAGTTATATGCACCGGATGATAAGATTTCCAGCAAATATATTGTTAACGAAACGGTAAAACCGCAAGAGGAAGTATTTACACACGTATATGAAGGCGTATATCTGATCTCTATATGGGATAATAACGACAATCTTCTCAAAGAATTTGATAAAATTTTCATTAAACTACCATCAGAGAAGAGCAGTTATAATCCCATTATTATCGATACGGCGCTTAATAAAAATTATGCATTGGTCAATTTGAACTACCTTTATTCGGGCGGAGCCTTTGCTGAACATATGTCAAAGGCCGTGGGTACAAAATCCGAAAATATAAAAGTAGTTCACTATTACAAGGGTGATTTTCCTTTTTATGTTCCGGAGAATTATAGAACAAGCAAAACATTTGTGGACGTTTTCACTGAAAAATTACCGAAAGAAACAGTTTATGGAAACAATGTTTACGGACTTGTTCCTCTTCCGTCAGGTATAACAAACAAAAATGATATCATGTTATACATAGAAGAATATCTTGAAAAGAAAATGTGAGATAATTTTTGCGGCAATTATAATCAATCCGTTTGTTTTATTGCCGGTATTATGAAATCACTTGTCAGCTGGAGAAGAGTTGAATCTGCCGTTTCTACCAGTCTGCCTCGACATTTTTCATCGTAAACTGCGAACTGTCTTTGGTATATTGATGAACTTCAAAAGGGTATCCGTCGGGATCTTTAATCCAGATCTGATAGGTTCCATCACAGCCGAGTTTCTTTTCTGTGTGAGAAATTTTGAGTTCGGCAAGTTTTGCGATAATTAGATCAATATCATCAGCTTCAAAGCAAAAATGAGCCAGACCGCAATTTTCTTTTTTAGTCTGTTCAGGGTTTTCAAATAATTCAATAAAAGATCCGGAAACTATTTCAAGATATGCTCCGAAATTTTTACCGTTTCGTGTAAAAATAAAATTCACTTTGCAACCAAGAGATTTGTAAAAATTCAATGATGAATCAAGATTTGAAACATTGAGACAGATGTGTGCTAATTTTTTAAACATAATATCCTCATTTATTTTTTGCTGACTTCGCGGATTTTCAGTTTTCCGGATTCTAATCCTGAAAAAAAGAACCGCTCAACAATTATAAAAAATACCAAAGCAATTATTGCTGAAATAAAGATAGAAGCCATAACCGATTGAATATTTTTTCCGATAACATATGCTCCTATTGCGCATGCAGGAATATTTAAAGCATATATTCTTATTGCGGAATATATAAGGCTGCGGTTTGCGAAACCGGAAACCGACATAACTGTTGTGATCATAAAAACAGGTATTGAAATGAGTGAGGTCGCAGGCATCCATATAACAATGACGGATGCTAGACTGAGAACTCCAGAGTCTTCCTGAAACATTTTAAAAAGCCATGGACTTAAGAAAAAGTATAAAACAAACATTGTTCCGCTGACTGCGAGTCCCAGTTTTGTCGCAACGGATGTTGATTTTCTCATCCGTTTGAAATTTAACGCACCGGCAGCCTGTCCTGCAACGGTTGACAAAGCGCTGATTAGCGACCATATCGGTATAAGAGCAAGCTGTTCGAGCCTTGAATAAAGAGTAAATGCGGTAATTATTTTCGGGTCAATGCTGACCATAATACGATTGTAAAAAATAAAACTTATTGATGCGAGAATGTTCGTCACGCTCTGAGGAAGCCCGACGCGGATAATTTCGCCGGTAGTTGCAATAGAAATATTTTTGACCGACCAGTGAATTTTAACTTTTGATTCTGTACGGCGGAAGACTATATAAAGATAAACAAAACCTGCAGCGTTTCCTAACGCTGTTGCAAGCCCGGCTCCCGCAATTCCCATACCGGCTGTAAACATCAACAGAGGATCAAGAATGATGTTCGCTACGGTACCGATCATCATCGACGCCATCATGTGTTTTGTTCTGCCTTCACCCTGCAGTATTCCGATAAATACAGAACTGAGCAGCATAAATGGAATTGCAGGCAGAACCCATAGAAGGTAGCTCAACCCGTATTGATGCAGCATCTTTTCCCCGCCGAAAAGAGAGAGAATCGGCGAAGCAAGAGAATACATGATAAGAAGGCTTATAAAACTTGTGATAAGAGCCAGAAAAAGACCGCTTTCTGCCGTGCAGTCAAGTTCGTGTTCTTTGCCTGCGCCGATCGCACGTGCAACAAGCGAAGAGACACCGCCCGCAATACCGAAACTGATTGCCATGAAAATGAAATAAAGCGGCCATACGAGACCGGTGGCTCCGACAAGCCATGGATCTGACGGATCAATCCTGGAAATAAAAAACGTATCTACTATATTATAAAGAAGAGCAAAGAATTGACCGGCTAGTACAGGAAGAGAAAGATTGATTAGAGTCGGCGTCAAAGCTCCAGAACGGATATTAACTTTTTTCATAATGGAAACATAATGACAGGGCTATGGATAACTGCACAAGAATTTTTTAGTCAATTTGTAAATATATTCTAATAAATAATATAAAAACATAATATCAACAAGGACTGAAAAAACATGAGCCGAAGAAAAATCAAATTGCGCAAAAAAACAATACTATTTATACACATATTAAGCATCAATTTATAATATTTTGACGGGTAATCGGATTTAGAAAAGAACTATTTATAAGTTGTATTACTTCGTTACATGTTTTTTTCAGTCAATTTACCGGTAATATATTTATGAAGAATGCTGGAAACAAGTGTCTGATAAGGCATCCCTTCTTCAAGAGCTTTTGCTTTCAGAGATTGAATGTATCTTTTTGCAATTCTGATATTCATTCTCTGATCTTTGATTGAAGTGGTTCTCGCTGCCTTTTTGAAGATTTTCTTCAGTTCAGCGGCATTTTTTACAGGAACCCATTCTTCGTTTTCTATTGAGTTAATTAATTCTTTTTCATCTTTATCTATAATCGTTTTAATAACAGCGTCATTTATTCAGGTAAAGTTTCGTATATTTTCTGCTCGGGTAAATTGTTTTAAGAAAAATAGATTCCTTATTCATGACACAAGGTACAGCATAGACATAATCATCAATATTAACTAAAACAATAATCTGATCCGGATATTTCTTTGAATTATGATGCTGTAAAAAAGCAATAATATCATCTGATTCATTTGCGACAACAATTTGCTCAAAAGAAATATTACGGCTTTTATTCAGCAATTTGATTATGGAGATTACCATGATAATTCCACATTCATAAATATATTAATAAGCTGGGCTTATGTCAATACGATAAAGGTGGAAAAAAGAAAGAGTTAAAGGCTTATAAGATAAATGTTGAAATGAAGATATTTCTAAGAATTACGATCGCACTGCAGGTGAGAGCAGAAATTATGTACTAATACTATATATATCTATTAACAATTGAACTGCTTTCATTTCCTTTAATGATAATTTATGAAATAGATGCAAATCATTATTAAACCTATAATATCAGAGCCTATTAAGATAATAAAAGCAATTTTCATGAATATATGATAAGACCAAAGACTTTGATCGAAAAAATCAAAATATAAAGATATCAATGTTTTATCATTAGAGAAAATTTCTCGTATCAATATTAAAAAAGGATAAATTATTAATAAAATACCAAAGCCTAAAAGATTTTCGTTAATTTTAAAATCATGTTTTAAAAGAAAAAAAAGTAATATTGCTGGAAAAATTATTGATTTAACTAGTATAAAGAATCCTTCTTCACTAGAAGAGTTGTTTTTTAAATCTTTAGATGTGTATCGATCGTATCTCATAAGTTTTATCTTTAATTAGAAATTTATTATTCACTGTTTAATATATTTTTTAGTTTTTGCAATCGGCTTAATATTTCTTTCCAAAAATAGAAATATTTACGATATTCAATACTCAAAAGACTAATCTCAATTCGAAATTTCTTTCTGCTTTTTAAACTATAGCAAGTTTGAAGACATCTATCTTTATAATCATAAAATCTATTATGATATTCTTTTGCCGGATGTCAAATTCAAAATAAACTGTTAGCCTTTGCGATGATATACGGCTGCAGTTTCAAATATCAGTCTTGAATAATTTTAAATCTGTATACTTTTCAATATGATTAAAATCTTTATCAAAAGTGACTAAAGTAAGTTTATTTCTTATGCAGAGGCTTGCTATAAGAAAATCAAATGATCCGGCAGTTATTCCTTTAGATTTTAATAAATTACGAAGTTCAGCAGCATAGATATAATCATTTTTTATTGTTTCAATATAGGGAAAATCAGAAAGAATAAGATTTATTTCATTAAATAATTTTTTGTCAGTAATTCCGCTTAGTATCTCTTGAATTATTATACCGGTAAGAACTATTTCGTGTTAGTTTAGTATAAGTTTGGAAAGAATGGTTTCTGAAGAGCTTATTGAGGTATTCTTTCGGCGTAATGCCTCAGACCATACTGAAGTATCTACAAGAAATTTCATAGCTAAGATTATTTCCGGGATGATTTATAATCGAAGCTTAAATCGATATCAACCTTGTTAAAATATTTAAGGATATTTTTCTGTTTTTTACGCTGTATAAATTCTTTTAGAGCAAAATTAACTGCTTCGCGCTTGGTTTTAAAATTTCCGATTTTATATGCTTCCTGAAGAAGATCAACGTCAATATTAAGATTTGTAGCCATTATAGTACCCCGAATGAAAGGAAGATACACAATACAGTGTGTAGAGTCAAGAGGAAAGTGACAGTCTCTTTAAAGGAAATGGAATATGACTATATCCGACAGAAATTCGCAAAAAAAGCCATCGCAAGGAGCATATTTTACGTATTGCATGACGGCATGCAATACATATTACGGATTATAAAATTAGTTATTTTCAGCGATAAGTTTTTCTATGTTTAGATTTAAAGAAGAAGATGAATTTTTCTCTATTTCAGTAATGACGGATAAAAGCTCTTTCGAATTAATAGAAGAAATGATATCCGGCAGAATATTTTCTTTAGCTAATAATATATCTGCAGGACCGTTTATTAAAAGGGCTGTATAGTGTTTTGACAGATTTGATACCGATCTGGCGTCATCTTCATTTTCCCATCTGTGACAGTTAACAAAACCTTCGCCGTTTATCCAGCTTACGATTCCGAAGGTGTTTGAATGAAGACGTACATGATTGATAATACCGGAATCATCAACTGCAATTATGACTGCTTTATCTACAAAATCCGGTTTTAAAAACGAAACAAAATCGAGAATTCTAAGATTATTCGATTTTGTTTCGTTAGAGAAACGTAAATAATTCATTTAACCACTATATTCACCAGCTTATCCGGTACGGAAATAATTCTTACTATTTCCTTTCCTGTGATGAATTCCTTTATTCTCGAATCTTCCATAGCTGTTTTTTCAAGAACATCCTTCGGTGTTCCTGCAGCAAGTTCAGCCTTCGATCTTATCTTTCCGTTTACCTGAAAAACTATTTCAACCGAATCGTCTTTTGTGAGTTCTTCGATAAAATCAGGCCATTTAGCATCTACTAAAAGATCCTTTCCTCCGAGAAGTTCCCATAGTTCTTCAGTCATGTGCGGAACAAATGGATTTAAAATAACGAGAAGTTTGCTTACAGCTTCGGAAAGTGCCGCCTTTCCGTCTGCAGTTTCATAGACTTCATCTTTTACGGCATAAAGAGCGTTGACGAGCTCCATCATTCTCGCGATCGCGGTATTGTACTGCGTTCTGTCTTTGATGTCGCCAGTAACGGCTTTAACTGTTTTATGAGTAGCTTTTCTGAGAACAGAAAGTTCTTTCTGAAGTTCTCCGCTGAAAGAATAATTCAAAACAAATTTATCTTCGTGCTTGTTTATAAATCTCCAGAGTCTGGTTACAAATCTGAAGCATCCTTCGACACCTGTTTCAGCCCAATCCAGATCTTTTTCAGGCGGCGCGGCGAACAGCATAAAAAGACGTACGGTGTCAGCTCCGTATTTCGCGATCATTTCATCCGGATCTACAACATTGCCTTTCGATTTGCTCATCTTCGCGCCGTCTTTTACGACCATTCCCTGAGTGAGCAGACGTTTGAAAGGTTCCTTGGTAGGAACGAGTTTCATTCCGTGCATCACCATGTTGAAAAAGCGCGCGTAAAGAAGATGCATGCAGGCATGTTCAACTCCTCCGATATACTGGTCAACAGGCGTCCAGTATTCAACATCGCTCTTGTCGAATATCTCTGCGGAATCCGGAGATGAATACTTAGCGTAATACCAGCTTGAATCGACAAAAGTATCCATGGTCTCGGTTTCGCGACGCGCTTCGCCGCCGCACTTAGGGCATTTGGTTTTATAAAAAGATTCCATCGTCGTTAGAGGAGAAACCGATGAACCCTTAAAATCCACTTTAGTAGGAAGAACAACCGGAAGTTCGTTTTCAGGCACACCGACTGTTCCGCACTTGTCGCAATAAACTACAGGGATCGGACAGCCCCAGTATCTCTGGCGTGAAATTCCCCAGTCGCGTAGGCGGTAATTGACCTTGATTTTTCCAATGCCGCTTTTTTCCGCAAATGCAGAAATCTTTTCAATCGCGTCTTTGTTTGAAAGGCCTGAAAACTCTTTCGAATCGACAAGAGTTCCTTCTTCGGTATAAGCGTCTTTCATTTCTGATACAACAAGGTTCTTTTCGGGATTCTGGATAACTATCCGGACAGGAATATTGTATTTTTTCGCGAAGGCAAAGTCGCGTGAATCGTGAGCCGGAACCGCCATAACAGCACCAGTGCCGTATTCCATCAGAACAAAGTTTCCGACAAAAAGAGGAACCTTGTCACCGGTAAAAGGATTAATAACCTTTATGCCTGAATCTATTCCTTCTTTTTCCTTATCTTCATTATTTCTTTCGGTTGCGGAAAGAGCTTTCTGTTTGGCGATAAATTCCTTAACCTTCGGATCATTTATTTTTTCAAACACGGGATGCTCGGGAGCCGCAACCATGAAAGTCACACCGAAGATCGTATCCGGACGTGTTGTGAATATCGGGAAATCTTCGCCGCTTTCGAGTTTGAAATTCGCCATGAGACCTGTCGATTTTCCGATCCAGTTTTTCTGCATGGTGATAACTCTTTCAGGCCAGCTGTCTTTGAGTTCTTCGTGACCTTTCAGCAAATCTTCAGCATAATCGGTAATCTTGAAATACCACTGTTCAAGATGTTTCTGTTCAACCTTGGAGGAACATCTCCAGCATAGACCTTCTTCAACCTGTTCATTAGCAAGAACTGTGTTACATTCCGGGCACCAGTTGACGGAAGATTTCTTCTTATAAACAAGACCTTTTTCCATCATCTTGAGGAACATCCACTGTCCCCATTTATAGTATTCGGGCTTATATGTGGCGATTTCTTTTGACCAGTCGTATGAACAGCCGAGAAGCTTGAACTGGCGTTTCATGTTTTCGATGTTGCTGCTTGTCCATTCATAAGGCGGAATATTATTTTTAATCGCAGCGTTTTCAGCCGGAAGACCGAACGAATCCCATCCCATCGGATGAAAAACATTATATCCCTGAAGACGCATGAAACGCGCGACAAGATCACCGATCGAGTAATTTCTTACATGACCCATGTGAAGTCTTCCTGAAGGATACGGAAACATTTCAAGAACATAATATTTCGGGCGTTCATCGCGTTTTTGGAGAAACACTTTATCTGAATCCCATCTTTTCTGCCATTTATCTTCGATTTCTGTAAAATTATAACGTTTATCTTCCACTGAATAACCTCTCCGCGGCAAATGAAAATACATTTAACTGATAAATGAAATGGAATTGATTTCATTATTTTTTGTCAAATAAAAGATTGAATAATGGTATTGTTAATATTATCCACTCCTTAGCCTGTTTCTCTGAAATATAAATTTAAGTTTTGAGATAAACTAATTTAACAACAAAGTAGAGGGAATTATGAAGTCCATTCAGTATTCTGCTAAACCGAGAATGAGAGTAATCCTTTGTAATGATTTCGGAGGAGACCCCGACGGAATGATTCAGCTTGCACATCACATTCTTTCTCCGTCTGTTGAAATACGTGCCATAATAGGTTCTTTTTTTACCAAAGATACTCTTTTCGGTGTTGATTCTTCTGCAGATGCCGCCTGTTCAGCTGTTCGAAGTCTGCTGAAAGAAATGAATCTTTCAAGCAAGTTCAATTTGCTGAAAGGATCTGACGAGCCCATGAAAGACACTAGAACGCCTGTTATGTCGGAAGGTGCGGAGTTTATTGTGAAAGAAGCTATGAGGAATGATTCAGATCTTCCTTTGTTTATTCTTTGCGGGGCTTCTCTGACAGATCTTGCAAGCGCCTGTTTGATTAATCCAGAAATAACATCCAGATTAACCGCTGTCTGGATCGGCGGAGCAGAATATTACGAAACTGCCGGAAAAATTTCCGTATGTCCGAAACTGGAATATAACATGGGAATTGATATTGTTTCGGCTCAATATGTTTTTAATTATTCAAAAATACCTTTATGGCAGGTTCCGCGTGATGTTTACCGTCAGGTTATGGTTTCATATTCGGAGATTCAGCTAAGAATTAAAAAAGCCGGAAAGTTTGGCAAATACCTTGCTGGTTTAATTGATGAAATCATGATTCTTGCCGATTCCTGCGGACTGAAAATGGGGGAGACCTATATTATGGGGGACAGTCCGCTTGTACTACTCAGTGCGCTTCAGTCGGCTTTTGATCCGGATACTTCATCATCAGCATATATTGAAACTCCCGCGCCTCAAATAGACAATGACGGAAATTATATTTTAAATCCTGAAGGACGAAAAATAAGGGTCTATCAATCTATAGATGTGCGTTTACTCATGGAAGATTTCTATTGTAAACTTCAGATGTATTGCCGATGATCCGGTTCAAAAAGAATTTTCCGTTCATAAAAAACTTTACATCAGCCGGTGTATTTTAATACATTTGCTCAACTAACAGGAGATAAAAATGTTTCATATAGTAATTGTCTTTTTTGTTTTGGCTTTTATTCAGGGTGTCGCGGAATTTCTTCCTATATCGTCTTCCGGTCATTTGGCTATATTTGAAAATCTTCCGGCAATGAAACAGGTTCTTAGCGGAATCGGTGAAGAAAACAATCTTTTGATAAACGTTGCGCTTCATGTAGCGACACTCGTTGCAGTAGTAATTTTTCTCCGCAAGGATATCCTTGGTCTGATAAAGGGTTTTATACTTTCCATTAAGAATAGAGATTTTAAGTCTTATGAATGCAGAATGGCTCTTCTTCTTATAATTGCCTCGATTCCGGCGGCTCTGGTCGGTATTTTTCTAAATGACAAGATAGAATCGATTTTCGGAAGCCCTCAAATCATTTCTGCATTTCTTATGATTAACGGAATCATGCTTATTTTGACTAAAAGAATCCGCGTAAAAAGCCGAAAATTAGAAGAGATGGGATTCCGGCAGGCTTTGATTGCCGGCATCTGTCAGGGAGTTGCCGTAATGCCGGGCATATCGCGTTCGGGTTCGACAATCGCGGGATCTCTTCTCGCTGGATTGTCCCCGGAGGCCGCTGCCAAGTTTTCTTTTCTGATGTCGATTCCGGTTATTCTCGGAGCGGCGGTTCTTGAAGGAAAGGATGCTTTCAGCGGAAACATAGAAGGGTCTGTGTGGATTGCTCTTCTAGCTGCGATGGTTTTTGCGGCGGTTGTCGCTTTCTTCAGCGTGAAGGTTCTCTTTTACGCGGTAAAGAAGGTGAGGCTTGATGTTTTCGGATATTATACTCTTCTGGCAGGGGCCGCGTTCTTCGCCTATTTCTCATTGTAAACCGGAATCCGGTATAACCGGAGTTAATAGTGTCTTCAAAGAGAATTTACGATGCGCTTGGTGTTTTTTGTATTCTTCTATCGGTTCTCGCTGCGGCGGCATTGCTTTCTCATGTTTTCGGATTTGAAAGCAATTTTGCCGGTTCGGCCGGAAAACATTTCAGCGCGTTTCTTTTCTCTGTTTTCGGATACGCTTCATTTCTCTCGGTTCTCATCTTCGCGTCATGTGCGTCATTTTTTTTCAAAAAGAATAGGGATATTCTTCTCGAAAGACTCTTTACTGTATTTTATATGATTCTTGCTTTTTCCGCCCTGCTTTCGCGCGTTTTGCCCGAAGCAACAGGCGGTTCTGTCGGAAAAGTCTTGAGCATTTTTCTTTCTGATAAATGCGGAAAAGCAGGATCTGTTTTAATACTTTTGATTATCAATCTTCTGGGGCTCATTCTCGGAGGATTGGTTTCTGTTGAAAGTCTATTGAGCAATGTTAAGGAGAACAGCAGGAAAATGGGAATATTTATAAAAGACAAATTCGAGAAAAAACGTGTTATCAGTTCTGAAAAAGAAATTCCGATTGTCTCCAAAACAGCTTCCGGCAAAAAGAAACTGCCGTGGTTTACAAAAGAAACTGTAATCATCGGCAATCCCTATGAAGAAGAGCTTCCTCTTGTAAAAGATCTGGATACGCTTGCTGCTCAGAATTTATTTGATGAGGCTGAATTAAAAAAAGAAACACTTCCCTTGCTTCCTGAAAAACCATTTCAGGAATTTAAATCACCGAAAGATGATATCATAGATGCATTGCGTGCTCCGGTGCGTATTGAAAAAAGAACAATTAATATCACTCCAGAACCGTCGAGCTATGTTCTGCCGGACGGAGTTGTCGCTAACCGTATAAAAAATATCGGTGAATCTGACGGAACATTTCTTAATTTGAAAAACGATTATTGTTCTGAAAACGAAGGAAAAATAATTTCACAGATATACATTGAACCTGAAATCAAAGAAGAAAAAGAGATTATTTCCGATAAAAAGACCGTAGCGAAAGAAGAAAATATTGAAGAAGAAATTCTGACGGCAGATGAATTGCCTGATGAAAATTTTGTAGTTTATGATGATGAATCTGTTTTTGAAGCTCAATCAGAGGCAGAAGAAATTGATTTTGAAGAAGATCTTGAAGCTGAATCAGAAGCCGAAGAAGCGGAATATGACGAGGATGTGGTTGTTCCTGCGACTGAGAAGGTTTTTGAAGAGATTAAGCTTGAGTCGAAATATGAGATACCTGTAAGTCTTTTTACTTTTTCGGAAGCAGTAGATTACGATTCGTGGCAGACTGAAGTTCAGAAGAACTCTGTTCTTCTTGTTAAGACTCTGAATGATTTCGGGATTCCGTCCAAAGTCGTCAAAGTTAACCGCGGTCCGGTCATTACGCTTTATGAAATGCAGATTGCGCCGGGAATCAAAGTTACAAAAATTGTTTCGCTTTCCGACGATATCGCGATGGCGCTTGCCGCGTCAAGAGTCCGCGTAGTTGCGCCGATTCCGGGAAAATCCGCAATCGGTATTGAAATACCGAATGCTCTCCGCGAAACGGTAACGCTGGGAGATGTTCTTGCCTCAAATGAATTTATTCATTCGGAAATGGCTCTTAAAGTTGCGGTCGGAAAAGATATCCTCGGAAAACCTGTGATGCTTGATCTCAAACGCCAGCCTCACATGCTTATAGCCGGCGCTACAGGCGCGGGAAAATCAGTCTGCGTTAACACAATTATCACGAGTCTGATTTGCAGTTATGATCCGAATTACGTGCGCTTCATTATGGTTGATCCTAAGATGGTTGAGCTTCAGCTTTATAACGGAATTCCTCATCAGCTTACTCCGGTTATCACAGAACCTGATGTCGCTCCTAAAGCGTTGAAATGGGCAATTTACGAGATGGAGCGCAGGTATAAACTTCTTTCGGAACTTTCAACGCGCGACATAGAAAGATATAATCAGAAAGTTGCCGCATACGGAAGAAGCACTCTTCACGAAAAGCTTCCGTACATAGTCATCATTGTGGATGAGCTTGCCGATCTGATGATGGTCGCTCCGAAGGAAATAGAGAATCATATAACACGAATAGCTCAGAAAGCGCGTGCGGTCGGAATACATCTTGTTCTTGCTACACAGCGTCCGTCGGTAGACATTATTACAGGTGTAATCAAGGCGAACTTTCCTGCGCGAATTGCTTTTCAGGTGGCTCAGAAAATAGATTCGCGTACGATTATTGACCAGAACGGTGCGGACAAGCTTCTCGGAAAAGGAGATATGCTGTATCAGTCGCCGATGAGCTCGTTCCCTGTCAGAATTCAGGGGGCATTTATTTCGGAAGATGAAATAGTAAAGATTGTTAAACATGCCAACCGTTACGGCCGTCCTAAGTATATTGATATCGAAGAAGCGGTCAGACAGAATGAAGATCTTGATGAAGAGGATATTGAAGAAAGCGATGAACTCTTTACCGAGGCTCTGAAAATTGTCGAGCAGAGCAAAAAGGCAAGCGCCTCATATCTTCAGCGAAGACTTTCAATCGGCTATAACCGCGCTGCGCGAATAATTGAAAGAATGGAAGAGCTTGGATATGTCGGGCCTCAGCAGGGAAGCAAGCCGCGTGAAGTAATGGTCTGATGAATGTTTAAGGCGGGGCTGAAACTTTTTTCGACAAACACGGAATGCGCGGAACAGGCAGAAGCTCTTTATGATAAAAACATCTACAGCTACATAGAGCTTTATTCGGTTCCGGATTCTTATAATAAAACCATAAATCTATGGAAAAGTCTCAAGATTCCTTTTGTAATTCATGCCGCGCATTACGGCGCCGGAATGAACCTGGCCGTAAAAGAAAATTATGAAAAGAACAAGGTTCTGGCAAAAGAAGCGTTTTCATTCGCGGATGGACTAAATGCCGAGAAGGTGATTTTTCACACAGGCGTTAACGGAACTAAAGAGGAAACTGCACGGCAGATTAATCTATTGGCAGATCGGCGCATAATAATCGAAAATAAGCCTTATCTCGGAAACGGAGAAAACCTTTTCTGCGTCGGTTCGAATCCGCAGGAGATTGAGTTCATTATAAATGAAACACAACGCGGATTCTGCCTGGATTTCGGACATGCCGTATGCGCCGCGAATTCTTCCGGAAAAGATATAATGGAATTCATCTCTTCTTTTCTTTCTCTCAAGCCGCTTATGTATCACATTTCGGACGGATTTTATGATTCTGAATATGATACACACGAGAAGTTCGGCGATGGGAATTTTCCTTTGTATTCATTCCTCTCAATGATTGAGGATGATTCAATGATTACAAATGAATGCAAAAGAATAAATTATTCCAGTCTTGACGGTTTTGAAGAAGAAATAATTCTGCTTCAGACACGTTTCGGACGTATTGTCACCCATGCAAACAATCGAACCGCGAAATAATAAACCCATGACAAAGTGAAGGATTTTTCTTTCATCATCTCAAGAAAAAGTTTGTCGATGTCCTTTCGTGTAATTTTGTGATAAGAATAATATTGGTATAAAGCGTCATGAACCATTGAAGCATAATATGTTTTTGGTTTCATGGATTCAATATCGATTATTCCGTCAGGAGTTCCGATAACTGCTAAATCAAAGAAGCTGAACTTCGGGGAACATCCATTCCATGCATAGCCTTTTGGAATGATAATAGTTCCGTCATTTTTGATTTCAAGCCAATCTGCATTAAAAGAATGACCGGTGAAGGAGGTTTTTCTTTTATAATCGTTTTCAAGTTTGAAAATCCAGACAGAAAATTTTTCTCTCGGTCTGAAGTTTTTTGAATTTTCGATAGAAAGTTTCATCAGTTTTGTCCTTGCTTTTTTATTATATAGACAGTTAATCAATATTAATATAAAAAATAAAACTTTTTTTTATTTAAATTAAGCAGCATAAGTAACTTATTATTCAAACAAGTTACTTAATTGGTATTCGTTAAAAGTTTTATTCAATAAAGAGGTAATATGAAAAGATTATTCTCATTAACGGCAGTCTTCTTTTTTGCGGTCATTTTTTCCGGTTGCATGGGCAATAAAAATCTTAAGACTATTAAGGAAAAAAAGCAGTTTGCTGTGATAACTGTTTTTGCTGATTCAAAAGTGAAGGAGTATGTTGATTCTTCAAAAACAGGAAAGAAAGGAAAAGACGAAAATGATGAAATCGACGCCGCTGAGTCATTTAAACTTCTTGGAAAATTAACAGGAAGCAAGAAAATAGAAGAAACAGCGGAATCTATTGAAAAGAAATTCAGTCACATGACAAAACCGGTTCTTGACCAGGGACAGTCTTCTCTTGAAAAAAATCTCAATTCTGTTTCACAAATCAAAGTTCTTCCATTTTCTGCAGTGATAAAAAACAAAGCATATCAGGCTTCTTTTAAAAAAGAAGGAAAAGACGGAAACTGGTTTGAAGTTATGAATTTGGCGTATCCGGAAGGTTTCGGGAACATAGAATATAATAATTCCAAAATTACCGAAAAACTTTGTTCTGATCTCGGTGTAGAAGGATTTATCGTTATAGAAGTTAAATTTATGACACAGAAAACACAAGGTATAATTTTAGGTGGAGAGGGACAACAGGCAAGAGTTTCTCTTAAATGCGGAATTTATGATAAGAAAGCGAAAGTGCTTTGGGATAAAACCGAGATCGTGGTATCGTCAAAGGATGTTTCGACTATAAGCGGTATTTATAACAGAGATGATATGAACAAGCTCCTTCTTGAATGTTATGACAAGGCCGGAAAAAACATATTTAAAAATCTTTCAAAAGATCTCTCTTCTGCCAAGTAAGTTCACCGGCTGTCAATATACGTATTGACAGCCGCAAATAATTTTCCATATTCATCCATAAGATGAAAATATTAAGAAAAAAAATTATACTTCCCTTTGTTATTATGGGAGTCCTGCTTTTTACTTTATGCATCATTTTTAATTCAATAATGCTGCATACTGCCGAACCTTTAATGAAGAATGAAATTTCTGAAATCAAAAAGGCTCAGGCTGTGCTTCTGCCGGGTGCGGGAGTTTACAAGGGAAACAGGGTATCCTATGTTCTGTATGACAGGATAAATGCCGCCGTTGAACTATATAAATCAGGTAAGGCTTCCAAAATTCTGGTAAGCGGTGATCACGGAACTAAAGAATATGATGAAGTGAACACTATTAAAATACGCCTGATGCAAAGCGGAATTCCGGAGAGAGATATTTTTACCGACCATGCGGGGTTTTCAACCTATGACAGCGTTTTGCGTGCGAAGAAAATATTCCTTGTAGAATCAATGATTATCGTAACTCAGGAATATCACCTGACACGGGCTCTCTATCTTTCAACACGCTGTTCGATAAAAGTTCAGGGATATTCTTCTGATAAAAGAAAATACAAGATGATAACTTATTATATAATGAGGGAAAGACTTGCCCGATTCAAGGATTTCATAAAAATTAATATTATTAAAGCCGATCCTAAATTTCTCGGAGAAGAAATTCCGATAACAGGGGACGGCAGGGATACAAGAGGCTGAATGAAAAAATACGAAATAGTCGGAATCGAAAACGCGCTTATCGATATTCTGGTAAAATCGAGCGATGAAGAGATTGAAAAACTCGGACTGAAAAAAGGAGTGATGCAGTTAGTTGAATCTGATGAACAGAAAAAGCTTCTTGCGTCACTTGAAAATTCAAATGCCGAATATGAGCTTGGCGGAAGTACGGCAAACGCTCTTCGCGGGGCAGCAGTTCTGGGAGCGAAGACATTATACTCTTCCGCTCTCGGAAACGACAAGTGGAAGGAAGTTTTCAGAAAGCGTCTTGCCGAACTTAATATTGCCGACCGTACGGTAATCAAGGAAGGGCAGACCGGCAGCTGTGCAGTACTGGTGACTCCTGATGCGGAACGCACGATGAATACTTTTCTCGGAGCATGCAGGCTTTATTCGCGCGAGAATCTGCCTGTTTCAGATATTGAATCATGTTCTATATTTTTTTCAACCGGTTATGTCTGGGATATGCCCAATCAGATAGACGCTATCGAGGAAGCTGTACGGCTGGCGAAAGCTTCAGGCGCACTTTTTGCTCTTGATATAGCAGATCCCTTTGTCGTGTCGCGAAACGGCGAACGCTTCAAGGAAATGGCTGCTTCGGGTTTGATTGATATTCTTTTTGCGAACGCGGATGAAGCGAAAATGCTCACAGGAAAAGAAGGCGAGCATGCCGCGGCTGAACTTCATAAAAATATTCCTCTCGTTGCTGTCAAAGTCGGATCAAAAGGTTCGTTTGTCGCTTATAAAGGAAAGAATGAACAAGCTGGAATTTTTCCAGCCGAACCAATGGATTCTACCGGTGCGGGGGATATGTATGCCGGAGGTTTCCTTTTCGGTCTTGCAAAAGGATGTGATCCTTTGACTTGCGCAAAGATCGGATCATTTCTTGCGGCTGATAATATATCGCGAATCGGTGTACGCCTTTCTTCTGATATCAGGGAAAAGATTGTAAAAGCCATTCCGGAAATTGCGGGTCTTGTGGGATAAAAAATCAAAAGGAGTTTTTATGGGCAAACTTATAAAACTGAAAGTCAATGAAGTCTATCAGCTCAAAATAACTCTTCAGGAAACCAAGCCGGAAATATGGAGGCGGTTTCTTGTTGTTTCGTCAATAAAACTCCCTGACCTGAGCAAGGTGATTCAAACTGTTATGGGATGGACGAATTCCCATCTGCATCAGTTTGTCAAAGACGGAAAAATCTATTCTGAACCCGATGAACATTCATATCATGAAAGCGTTGATTATAGAAAAATCAGGCTGAATCAGTTTATGACTGAAGAAAAACAGTCGGTAATTTATGATTATGATTTCGGTGACGGCTGGTCTCATAAAATCGTTCTCGAAAAAATCATCAGTGAGAAAATGCAGAAATATCCCGAGTGTATCGGCGGAAAAAGAGCGTGTCCTCCTGAAGACTGCGGCGGGCCGTTCGGCTACGGAAATCTGATGGAAATTCTTTCTGATCCTGACAACGAAGAATATGATTCAATGATGGACTGGCTTGAAGGTGATTATGATCCCGAATTCTTTGATATGGAAGAAGTTAACGAAATGCTAAAGGAGAAGGATTTCGGGTGTGTTGATTTTGATTAAATTGTTTTGCTCAAGAGTTAAGCAGACTTCACAAGGCTTCGCCTTATGTATTCGTTACTCTCATGGTGTCATGTAATACATAAAAGGTGTTTCATACCTTTTAAATCCAGTTTGTCCGGTCACCGGACTTGTTTTTAAAGATGTCGATATCTCCGAGTGTCGGAATACAATCAAAGGCTTCGCCTTTGTAATTCCTTGTTCGCATGGTCTCATGCGATAAGATCAAAAGGGACAGGGCTTCAGTCGCCAGCCCTGTCCCTTTTGAAATCCCTACCCGGCTTTTGTCGGGCGAATTCCTCGCACCGGCTTTGCCGGATGCTGCGGTCGCCCGAGTGGTGTCCGACTGCGTCGGACTTTTAGGGAAGGTTCTACCATATTTCCTTTTCTTAAGTACGCTAACTATTCTATTGTCCAACAGAAGATTAGGAGAGATTACAAAAGTTGTCTCGCTTCAAATAATTTACAGGTATTACATTATCTTGCATATTTGGTTTGGAAAGCCTTATAAGTAAGTTTATATAATCACCTTATTAATCTTGACATGCATAATATTATCGATATAATATACAGAAGTATTATACTAATAATCTCTGAATTTATAGTTTTTACAAGGATTTAAAAATCTAAGGAGAACCAATGATAAAGTTTAGAATATCTGCAATTATGATTTTTACAATGTTACTCGTGTTTTCTTTCTATGTAAGCATCGCGAAAAGTGATGATTCAAAAAATATGGATTTAAATGAAGTTTTGACTTACACCTTGCCAAATGGTATTTTATTTAAGATGATTGCAACTCCTGATATCCCGATAAATAATACTTTTCCGACCGGCACAAATGATTCCGATTCATCGAATGTCCCTGCGCGTTTTATTATGGGAGAAACGGAGGTTACATATGAACTGTGGTATAAAGTTTATAAATGGGCAACTACCAATGTAGGCGGAGGTAAACGTGAAGATGGCGGTGGTTTGTACAAATTTGCTAACGCTGGAATTGAGGGAAGTAATGGAAAAGTCGGCGCGAAACCGACAAGTGCTAAACGAGAACCAGTAACGAAAGTCAATTGGCGTGACTCTATTGTTTGGTGTAACGCTCTTACCGAATATTACAATGCTAATAATGGAACGAAAGCTGTTCTTATATGTGTTTATACTTATAATGGATCAATAATACGCGATTCGACTAATTCTAACGCATTAGCCTGTGACAACACAATACAAAATTTAACTGCAAAAGGTTTTCGTTTACCGACAAGTAACGAGTGGGAATTTGTAGCACGTTACCGAGGAACTGATACAACAAATGCTGTTGCTGGCAGTGATGGAACATATTATACTAAGGGAAACAGCGCGAGCGGTGATACTCAGGCATGTAATGCATCAACGCCAACATTGGGTGATTATTCTGTATATAGATTAAATTCAGATAAAACATCCATCGTAAAAACAAAAAAACCTAATGCTCTCGGTGTATATGACATGAGTGGAAATGTTTGGGAATGGTGTTTTGATTGGCATCCTGATTTTGTCGGTAAATACAGGGTGATACGTGGCGGAACCTACTTCTACGCCGAAAACATTATACAGTTGGGAGAGGTGTCCTGCGGTGATCAATTTTCTGAAGGTGAAGAAATGGATGACTACGGCTTCCGCTTCTGTAGAACTAGGTAGAATCCATTTTCACGACATCTCTTCTTTATTTAAAGAGAGATGTCGTATTTTATTCAAGACTTCGCTTTTTAATTTCTTTATCATGGAGATTGAAGGTGTTGATCTGTTTCTATGTAGTTATTTTGTTTCGATTATCATTATTTTAAATTGTCAGTTCTAAGACTTGATTCTATTGATCACAATTTTGTATAAGAATTTATACACTACGAATTGTTTTCTGTTGACTTTCGTGAGTTTAATCTTTTAATTACTTTCCTTAGAGTTTTGTAGCGTTATATAGAATGGAGAGTGAATGAATTTTCTTTTATTAAGTGTATTGTTTATAAACATATTACTTAGCCGAATAATTTCTAATTTTAATAAAAAAAAGAATAATTTATATTTTAATAAAAAAAGAGAAAGGGAAAAACTATTTTTCAGACCTTCACTTTCAATACTTGAAGAAAAGTGTTTTAGAATTGTTTATTTCAATTATCATTATTCTAATTTAATTCGAGTATGGATTCAATTAGAATATAAAACTAAAACTCTATCATATTATAATAAAATAGATATATTATTAATTGTTTTTACCTTTTTGGATATAGTTTTATTAGCAATCACTGCTGTCCCATTGTTTTAGCTCCATATACATCCTTGAATTTCACAATTCAATTCCTTGTCTGATAAGGGTCGATGCTTAACCGGGCAAATAAGATCACGCAATGATTTTCCGGAAAACATATTCTCTCTGATAAT
>JAKPJF010000017.1 GCA_029554345.1 Spirochaetota bacterium
ATTCAGACGGATGCCGCAATAAATCCCGGAAATTCCGGCGGAGCTTTGGTTGACGTTCACGGAAAACTAATAGGTATAAATAATGCCATCATATCAACAAGCGGCGGATACATGGGTGTGAGCTTTGCTATTCCGTCTAACACCGTAAAAAGTATTACTGATCAGATTATAAAAAACGGAAAAGTTACGCGGGGCTGGCTCGGTGTTATGCTTCAGGATATTGATGATGATCTTGCGGAAAAAATAGATGCAAAAGACGGAGGCGTGATAGTAGCGGATGTCATGAAAACTTCACCGGCAGATAAAGCAGGAATAGAAACAGGTGATATTATTCTTTCTGTTAATAAAACAAAAGTTAAAAATATTTATGAACTTAAACGTGCCGTTTCAGTGATTAAACCCGGTGAAAGTGCAAAAATTATGATTCAGCGCGGCAAGGAAAAAAAGAATATTGATGTTGCGATTGGAAAATATCCTGATCCTAAAAAAAAGAAAGAAGAAGATTATAAACAGGGAATAGGAATTAATGTAAAGGAAATTGATGAAGAAACAGCTTATCAGTTTAGAATAAGGGATAAAAACGGAGTCGTTGTGACTGAGGTTCTTCCGGGATCTCCGGCCGAAAAAGCCGGAATAATGAGGGGAGATCTCATAAAACAGGTTGAAAATGTATCGATAAGCGGACTCTCCGATTATGAAAAAACGATAAATTCATCACTCGGAAATTCAAAAATTCTTGTACTTGTTAAGCGCGGAAATCAGCAGCAGTATCTGGTTATCAGAATGAAATAATTAATGCACCCTTTACCGTGAGCTGTCAATACCGCTTACGGTAAAGGAATCGTTATTATAAACTCGCTTCCGGTTCCTGAGGAAGATTTCACAGTGATGTCCCAGTTGAGTATTTCGAGACAATGTTTGACGATCGAAAGCCCGAGACCTGTTCCTCCTGTTTCTCTTGAACGGGCCTTGTCCACTCTAAAAAATCTTTCAAAGATCCGTTCTCTCAGTTCTTCGGGAATGCCTATTCCCGTATCTTTGATTGAAACTATTGCAGAAGTTCCTGAAATTATATTATCGATAATAATTTTACCTTTTAATGTGTTATAACTCGCGGCATTGTCTATAATGTTGAAAAAAACATGTTCAATTAGAAAACGGTTGGCTTTTACTGTAAAATCAAAGCTGGTTTTATTGTATTCAATAATGAGTTCTTTTTCCGCAAATTTCGGGGAAAGAATATCAATTATTCCCGAAATCAAAATTTCCATTTTAACATTTTCTTTTTCAAAAACATTTGTAGTTTCGAGCATGTTCAGTTTGAGCATGTCTCCTATTATCGCGTTTTGTCTGTTTAGATTTGCTATAGTCTTATCTATAAATTTTATTCTCTGTTCATTATCATCAGGAATATTTTTAATTGTTTCGAGATAACCTTTTGCGATAGTTATAGGTGTCTTTAATTCGTGAGAGAGATTTCCTACAAGTTCTCTTTTGAATGAATCAATCTTGTTTTTCTCTGTTACATCTCTCATGGAGAGAATGAGACCATGAAAAGAATTATCGTAGAAAACGGGTTTTATCAGTGTTTCATAAGTTTTGCCGGATATCCGGACAGATTTGCTGATTTCATTTTTTGTTTCGATGGTTTTTTTGACTGCGGAATTTGTTTCGCTGTTTCTAATAGAATCATAATATTTAACTGTTGAATCCGAAGTGATTGAAAAAATGTTTTTAAATGAATTGTTTGAAGTTAAAAGATAGCCTTCATTGTCTATAAAGGCGAGAGCATCGGAAATATTCGAAAACAGATCATTAAGTTTTTTCTTTTCGATTTCTGTGCGGTATATCTGATAATCGATTTTATCTGCTATAAGATTCATTTTTCTGATTATTGAAAAAACTTCACCATATCTGTCTTCACTGATTCTGAATGTATAATCGCCGGAAATAAGTTTATCAGAAAAAAGTAATATCTTTTGCAGAGGATTTTTAATTTTCGACTGGTAAAGAAAGTAAAAGAATAAAAGAGTCAGAAGCACCAGCAGTGAAATGACTGAAAAAAATGTAATAGGTTTGAAAGAATCAACTCCGCTTTTTTGAAATATATATATAGTTCTTCCGTCATGCTGAAAATTGCATACATAGTAAACGTTTCCGTCGTGAGAGCCGAGTGCAAGATATATGTTTTCTTCGTCCCGGTCTTTTACAAGTGCGGAAGATAATTCTGAAAGGCTGAACGGAAGATTGCCGTATGCTGACAAGTTTCCGTTATCGCTTACTGCAATTGCGTTGTTGGTAGATGCCGAAATTATTTCGAGATTTTGCGGATCGGCAGTTATCCGCACATTTTTCGCTGTTTGCTTAAGCCGTGAAATACTTTCGAGATAGTCTCCGCGTTTTATAAAAAAATTCGTTAGGATAAAAATTAAAAGTATAAGACATGATGCCGGAATAATTACGGAAAGAGAAAAGTTGAATGAAAATTTTCTAAGCATCCGTCAGTCCTGTTTGAATCCGTAGCCGACACCGGAGAATGTTGTGACAATATTTTTGTAAGAGCCGATTTTTTTACGAAGATTCATGACGTGAACATCGATTGTTCTGTCAACAACGTAAATGTCATTGCCTCTTATGCTGTCAATTATATTGTCTCTTGAAAATATTTTGCCTGGGTGTCTGAGAAAAAGTCCGAGAATTTCAAACTCGGTTTTAGTAAGTTTGATGTCCGTACCGTCGACATTAACACGGTATTCTTCCGGAAAATAGCTTAATCCTTTATATGACAGAACTTTTGACTGACTAGACGTTTCTTCTTTGCTGTTTGAACAGCGTCTGAGCACGGCTTTTACTCTTGAAGAAAGCTCCTTTACGCTGAATGGTTTGGGCACGTAATCATCGGCTCCAAGTTCTAAACCGAGAACTTTGTCAAATTCGTCTGTTTTAGCTGAAAGAAATATTACCGGAATATCTTTTAGGGTATTTTTAGATTTAACGAAACGGCAGAATTCGTAACCGTCTTCCTCGGGCATCATTATGTCGAGAATGAACAGGTCCGGAATACAGCCTTTCGCAAGTTCAGCCTTTGCAAGTGACGGTCTGGAAAATGTGTGTGTCTCGTATCCCGCTGAGTCCAGATTGATTTTAATAATTTCGAGTATGTCTTCTTCATCATCGAGAACATAAATCTTTTTTTTCATCTTTCTTCCTGATCGAGAAGCGCTTTAAATTTACTTTTTGAAAGATGGCGGATGTCGTCACCCTGAATGTAATAAACCGCGCGTTCGGCAATATTCTTGATGTGATCCCCGATTCTTTCAAGCGACTTTGACGCTTTAATAAGAGCCATAGACTGTGCAATTACTGAAGGATTTTCAAGCATATAAGAATATAGTTCACGGTATATCTGGCTGTCAAGTTCATCAAGCATTTTATCCATTTCGAGAACTTTCACAGCTTTTTCCGTATTTTTTTCTGATACGGCAAGTAACGCGAATTTCATCATTTCGGCAGATATTTCGGCCATACGCGGAATATCGATGAGCGGTTTAACCAGAATCTGCCCCGCAAGCTTTTTGGTCTGTCTTGCGATTGTAGATGCTAAGTCAGCAATACGCTCGAGATCTGTATTGATTTTCATTACGCTTAGAATAAACCTGAGATCCGAGGCTGCGGGCTGTTGTGTGACTATTATTTTCAGACATAAATCATCTATGTCTTTTTCCATCTGATCGATTTCTTTGTCGTTTTTTGTTACTTTTTTTGAAAGAGAAAGATCCTGGCTTTTCAGGGATTCGACCGCGTCTGCAATTGCTTCAAGCGATAAATCGCTCATTCTGAAAAGCATTTCTTTGAGCTGGTTCAATTCTTCTTCAAGGTGTATTTGCATATCATCTCCATGCCGCTCGGGCGGCTTTAGCTGTCTTTGATAATAAAGGTAGTTAAAGCCTTGTAAATATTATATAAAGAATTTGTGAATAATCTCTTAAGATTCCTTTTGCTTGACATGACTTAGTCTGTTTATATTCTGACGGTCAATTATTACGAGGTATTATGAGATATTCAAGATATTTAATTCCAACAATGAAAGAAGATCCTTCTGACGCGGTTGTGTCGAGTCACCGTCTTATGATGCGTGCAGGGCTTGTCCGTAAGGAATCCGCCGGGATGTATGTGTATTTGCCGCTTGGCCACAAAGCTCTCCGAAAGATCATCAATATTGTCCGTGAAGAAATGGATAATTCCGGTGCGCTTGAATTTCTGATGCCGGAACTTACAAATGCCGACCTGTGGAAAGAGTCGGGGAGATGGAACACCATGGGGCCTGAAATGTTCAGGATAAAAGACAGAAACAACCTTGAATACGCGCTTGGTCCGACACATGAGGAAGCCTTTACTAACGCCGTGCGCTCGACTGTAACTTCGTACAAGGAGCTTCCAATTAATGCCTATCAGATAAATACTAAATTCCGCGATGAAATCCGTCCGAGATTCGGAGTGATTAGAAGTAAGGAATTTATTATGAAAGATGCTTATTCCTTCGATGTAGATGAAGAAGGATTGGATAAATCATATCAGACCATGCGTTCCGTTTATAGAAAAATATTCGACAGATGCGGTCTTGCGACAATTCCGGTTCAGGCTGATACGGGAAATATGGGCGGAAGCGCTTCTGAAGAGTTTATGGTCGCGAGTGAAGTCGGAGAAGAGACTCTTTTAATCTGCGAGTCGTGTTCCTATAGGGCGAATCAGGAAAAAGCCGTTTTTAAGCGTGAAGAAAAATCAGGATCGATTACCGGAGAGCTTGAAAAAGTTCATACTCCTGATGTTAAAACTATCGATGACCTGGTTAAACATTTTTCAGCGGAATCTTCGAAGTTTCTTAAATCGATTCTTTATACTGCCGACGGTGAAACCGTAATGGCTGTTGTGACTGGCGACCGCGAAATAAATGAGATAAAATTAAAAAATCATCTAGGTTGTGTTGAGCTTGAACTTGCTTCCGATGATAAAATCTTTGAGGCTACAAAATCCCCTGTTGGTTTTGCGGGTCCGGTCGGAATCAAAAATATCCGTATAGTTTTTGATTTATCTGTTAAGAATACTTTTGACGCGATAACCGGAGCAAATGAAAAAGATTATCACTATAAGGGTGTTAATCCTGGACGTGATTTCGAAATAAAGGAAGAAGCGGATCTTGTTACCGCTGTTGAAGGTGATGCGTGTCCTGAATGCGGCAAGAAGTTGTCTGCGACTAAGGGAATTGAGGTCGGTCATATTTTCAAGCTTGGATATAAATATACCAAAGCCATGAATTTTACTTTTCTTGATAAAAACGGACGTCCGGCAAATCCTATTATGGGATGTTACGGGGTGGGAGTAACGAGAACTCTTGCCGCGGTTATAGAACAGAATCATGATGAAAAGGGATTGATGTGGCCGAAGGAAATAGCTCCGTTTGACGTTCATATCGTCGGAATCTGTAAGACCGAGGAAGACGAAAAGAAAATAGCTGAGATATATGAGGAAATTAAAAAAGCTGGATTCGATGCTCTTTACGACGACAGAAAGAATTCTCCGGGCATTAAGTTTGCTGATGCGGATTTAATCGGTCTTCCGCTTAGAATTACTGTCGGAAAAAGTTTTTTTGACACTGGAGACATAGAAGCGCTTGACAGAAAGACGAAGGAAATTAAAAGGTTACAACGTAAGGAATTAGTTCCTTATCTTAAGGAATTTTTCGGCAGATAGTTTTCAATAAAATATTGACACAATCACGCTGATTCTATTAAGTGGCATTATTACGGGGTGTGGCGCAGTCCGGTAGCGCATCTGCCTTGGGAGCAGAGGGCCGGAGGTTCAAATCCTCTCGCCCCGAAATATGCGCCAGTAGCTCAGTGGATAGAGCAACTGCCTTCTAAGCCGTAGGTCAGAGGTTCGAATCCTCTCTGGCGCGAATTATTCCGAAAGACACCTTTGCTGGTGTCTTTTTTGCTTTCCGCATTATCAACCCTTTTCCGGAGGAAATATGATAGATCCTAAAGTTTTAAGAGAAAATCCAGACGAAATCAAAAGAGTACTTAAAATCCGGAAAATGGAATCGGCGGTTGATCTGACTGCATTATCTGAACTTGATTCCAAAATGCTGTCACTCGGAAAAGAATGCGATGTTCTTCGTGAATCAAGAAACAAGCTTTCAAAAGAAGTCGGAAACATAAAAAGAGAAGGCGGTGATGCAACCGCAGTCATGAGTCAGGTTAACGAAGTTAATTCGAAAATAGAAAAAAACGAAGCTGAAATAGCCGCGCTTAATGACAGATACAATGAAATGATTCTTTCAGTTCCCAATATACTTCATTCATCTGTTCCTGTTGGAAACGATGAAAAAGATAATGTTATTGTCAGAGTTCACGGAGAGAAACCTGCGTTTGATTTTGCACCTAAGGCGCATTATGATCTGGGAACAGATCTGGATATACTTGATTTTGAGCGCGGCGTTAAACTATCCGGAGCGCGTTTTTATGTTTATAAAAATCTAGCTGCAAAACTCGAACGCGCTATTCTTTCATTCATGCTCGATCTTCATACAAACAAGCACGGTTATACTGAAGTATTTGCTCCTTTTTTGGTCAACGATGATTCGATGATAGGGACTGGTCAGTACCCGAAATTTAAAGATGAATATTACAGAATGGAACGCGACGGACTCTCGCTTATTCCGACTGCCGAAGTGACTCTGACCAACCTTTACAGGGACGAAATACTTGAAGGTGAAAAACTCCCGGTTTATGTAACAGGACAATCTTCATGTTTCCGCCGCGAAGCGGGATCTGCCGGACGCGACACAAGAGGTCTTATCCGCGTTCATCAGTTTCAGAAGGTTGAACTTGTAAAATTCGTTGAACCGGAAACTTCTTTTGATGAGCTTGAAAAGCTTGTTTCTAATGCTGAAGAGGTTTTAAAACAGCTCGGGCTTCATTACCGTGTTATGCTTCTTTGCAGTGCTGATACTTCCGCGTCTTCTTCCAAGACATATGATATAGAAGTCTGGATGCCGGGACTCGACAGATATGTTGAAATTTCATCATGCTCTAACTTTCTTGATTATCAGGCGAGAAGAGCAAAGATCCGTTATAAAAAAAGCGGCGGAAAGGCTCAGCTCGTTCATACGCTCAACGGTTCGGGGCTTGCGGCCGGAAGAACTCTTGCTGCCGTGATGGAAAATTATCAGACTAAAGACGGAAATATTGAAATACCTGAAGTGCTCAAGCCGTATATGAGATAACTATACGGCCTGCATTTCATCAGTTATAAATGTAAAGTAGCGGTTCATTCCGGTTATAGAAAAAAGATTTGTTATGTCCTTGTTTATGTTCATGAGATAAAGTGCGGTGTTTTTTGTTTTTAATCCCTGAAGGATTCTGACGAGGGAACCGAGCGATGAGCTGTTAAGATACGGAACTCCCTTGAAATTCATTATTACTTTCGAATATCTGGCGGAAATATTGCTGAATACAAAATTTTCCAGATCCTGGGTTTCGTCAAAGGTAATGTCGCCGTCAATATCAAATATCTGACAGTTTTCCATAGTTCTAACTGATATTTTCATAGCCGCACCGCCGAAAAGAATTACTAAGATGATTCTTTCAGACCTATAAAAAAATATCAAGTCAAATTAGAGTTATTATTTTTTCTCTTTTTGCGCATTCGATGCAGAGGCGGTATCCTTCAGAAGTTTTATCGCCTGCAGCTGCCGGAATGAAGTGATGATTTAATGAATTGATTTCTTTACCGCATTTAGAGCATTTCATGATTTACCCTCGTAAAAATATTATCAGTTGAGCTGTTATCTGCTTATTTCATTGATAAGTTTGCCAAGTGACTGATCTTCACTTGTGATGGTTTTCTGATTTGCCTCATAACTTCTCTGAACTTCAATCATATCGACCATTTCGCGGACGATATTTACATTAGATTTTTCAAGAAAACCCTGGTATGTTTTATAATTTTCTGCCTGAAAAGCAGGTCCGGAGAGATCGGTTTCGGCGTAGAGTGAATCTCCTTCTTTTTTGATGAAACGCGGGTATTCAAAGTTTACAATTTTCAACCGGTCGAGAACTACCTGATCCTGCCACGTGTTTTCGGTCATATCGACCGGACGGCGTGCGTCACCTGCCAGCTCATTATTGACTACTATTTCTCCGTTTTCTTTGACCATGAAATTATTTTTCTGAACATTTATAATTCCGTTTTCACCGATCACGGGATATCCTTCGTGAGTCATGAGAACTCCGTCCTGATTTATCGTAAATGATCCGTTTCTTGTGTATCTTTCGCCTTTTTCTGTAAGAACAGTGAAAAAACCCTTTCCCTCAAGTGCGAGATCGAATGAATTTTCGGTTCTCTGCATTGCACCCTGCTCGAACTGGGTGAAAACCTCATTTACTTCAAGACCGGTTCCGAGTTTTCCGACAAGAGGCATTGAATCGTAAGAGCCTGCCGGAACTACTCCGAGTCCGTCGTCATTTATTCTTCTGATAAGCATGTCCGGGAATGCTTTGAAAATAGGCGTATCGCGCTTAAAACCGGTCTGGTCGATATTTGCAAGATTATTGGATACTACATCCATTTTAGCCTGCTGTGCTATCATTCCGCTTGCGCCGGTATAAAGTGCTGTGTTCATATCAGAGAGATCCCCCTTTTTCTCTCTCAATATCGGCACCTATGCCTGATAACTTGCGACATAATTTTTCGTAACCTCTGTCAGAATGATAAATTCTTCTGATTTCTGTAGAACCTTTTGCAGCAAGCCCTGCTACAATTAGAGCCGCTCCTGCGCGTAAATCGCTCATCATAACCGGCGCACCGGAAAGCTCTTTGACGCCCTGTATGATTGCCGATCTGCCTTCGATTGTTACTTTTGCTCCCATTCGGCGGAGTTCCGGAACATGAGTGAAGCGGTTTTCGAAAATTGTTTCAACCATTACGCTGATGCCCGGAAGAGTTGTCATCAATGCCATCATCGGAGCCTGCAGATCTGTCGGAAAACCGGGATGCGGCATGGTCTGAACCAGAGCGCCTTTAAGTTCAGCATTTGATGAAATTCTGACCCAATCGTTTCCGCTTTCAATAGTGAAACCTGTTTCTTCGAGTGTTTTTATAAGAGCTGAAAAGTGTTCGGGAATAACTTTTGTTATACGTACATTTCCGCGTGTGATTGCTCCGGCAAGAAGATATGTTCCAGCTTCGATTCTATCCGGCATTACGCTGTATTCTACAGGTTTTAAAGATTTTACGCCCTTAATGATAATGCGCTCTGTACCTAATCCCTGGATGTCAGCTCCCATTTTAAGAAGAAATTCGCCGAGATCAACTACATCCGGTTCCATTGCCGAGTTTTCGAGTATAGTTTCTCCTTCCGCGAGAACAGCGCCCATTATAAGGTTAATAGTCGCTCCGACGGAGACTTTAGGCATGGTGAATTTAGCTCCTTTGAGCTTTTTTGTACGGGCTTTTATGTAACCGTGTTCTATGTCTATAGTCGCACCTAAAGCCTCAAATCCGCTAAGATGAATGTCGACGGGTCTTTCACCGATAGCGCAACCGCCCGGCAGAGAAACGTCTGCTTCATTGCAAACTGCAAGAAGAGGCCCCATCACATAAACCGAAGCTCGCATGGTTTTTACAAGATCATACGGGACAAGTACGTTTTTTACGTCTTTTACGGTTATTTTGAGAATATTTTTTTCAGCATCAAAATCGGTTTTCGCACCGAGATATTCAATTACTTTAATTGTTGTTCTGATATCATTGAGATCGGGTACATTTTTTAAAACTGTTTCGCCTTCTGCGAGTAAACTTGCCACAATAATCGGAAGAGCCGCGTTTTTTGCACCGGAAATTTCAACATCACCGCTTAGTGTTTTACCGCCATTAATTCTATATATGTCCATTTTGTCCTCTTTCAGTTCTTTTTGAATTATAACTTTTCGTTTTTTTGCCGTAAATTGTCAAGAAAATGCTGATATCGGTGATATTGAGGCTAAAAATTCTTGTGGAAAAAACTAATTATGCATTTATTGGAAATGTATGCTTGCAGAAAATGTAATTGTAGTAATAATGCAAATTGAACTGATTTGTTTATGCAGGAGGAGTATTTCATGGATATGGGGATAGACTGCCGTAAACAAATGGAAAAATATCTGCCGCCTATACTGATAATCAGCGCTGACGGTTCTATCCTTGATTTGACGTCAAACGTTTCTGAATATTTTCCTTCAGCGGATAAAGGTCATAATTTGTACGATCTTATCGATATTGACAGGAAGTTTTCATTTAAAAAAGATGAAAGACTTTTATGTACGTCTCAATCCGGCAAAAAGATTGAGATAAGTTTTGATGATTGTTCATCTAATTTAACCGCAGTAATTAAGCCGATTGCTAAGTCTGCCGTATCCGATATTTTATCGGGAGAAGCCCTTCTTGATGCTGCAGAGTTTATGCCGGTCGGCATATATGAGTTTGATATGAACGGTGTTTTTGTCTATGTGAATAAATATCTATGTGATCTTTTCGGGTATGATAAATCCGAAGTATTAGGTAAAATAAATGTTGTGGATGTCGTAGTTCCGGAGATGCAGGATAATGTCGTTTCCGGCATCGCTCAGCTGATACATACTGGAGAAAGCAGAGTCGGGGAATTTATGTGTCATAAGAGAAACGGCGAACTTTTCCCGGCAGAAATTCATTCTGCATTGAATATTAAAAACGGTAAACCCGTCGGCATCATGGGTATTTTTCTCGATGCTACAAGCAAGAAGCGCGCGGAGGAAGAACTTCTTAAGACAAACAGGATTCAGTCTCTTGGGGTAATTGCAGGCGGTATCGCTCATGATTTCAATAATATACTTACTGTGATTATAGGGAATATAAGTCTGGCTAAGTTCGACATGCCGAAAGATTCGGATTCTTACAAGCTTCTTGAAGAGGCTGAATCTGCAAGTGTCAGAGCAAAAACTCTCACAAATCAGCTTTCGGCTTTTACCAAAGAAAGCGAACCGGTTAGAGAAAATTCGAATTTAGAGGAAATTGTCAGACAATCGTCCGTATTTGTCCTCAGCGGATCAAAAAGTTCATGCATCTTTGATTTCCCAAAAGACTTATGGGGAGCGGAAATCGACTGCGGACAGTTCAGCAGGGTAATTCAGAATCTGGTATTGAATGCTTCACAGGCAATGCCGCGCGGCGGAACGATTACGATTAAGGCTGAGAATGTAAGGGTTACGGTTGATGATCATATTCCGGTAAAATTCGGCAAATATATTTTATTGTCAATAACGGATGAAGGTCAGGGTATTCCACCTGAGATTATTTCAAAAATATTTGATCCGTATTTTACTACTAAAGAGACGGGTTCGGGCCTCGGACTTTCAGTTTCATTTTCAGTTTTAAAAAATCACGGCGGTCATATAACTGCTGAATCGGAAGAAGGAAAAGGGTGTGTTATAAAAATTTACGTTCCTGCATCTTCCACGAAACAGTTCAGCTGCCGGGATGTTGATGCCGGAGATCAGATGCCTGAACATCTGAATATAATGATAATTGATGATGATGAAGCGATCGGAAAAGTTACAATTGAATTGCTGAGAATACTGGGGCATGCCGTCTATTATTTTCCGAATTCTGATGAGGCAATTGAATTTTATAAGGAATATGTAAATAAAGGCGAAGTAATGGATGTAGCGGTAATTGATTTAACTTTGCCGGGAAAACTTTCGTCTGAAGAGATACTGAGAGAACTGAAGGCAATCGGATTTTTACGCGGAATTATTTCTAGCGGATACGTGAACAGTCAGGTAATTACAGATTTCCGTTCATTCGGATTCAGTTCATCCATCAAAAAGCCGTTTACAATCGACGAATTAAAGCGTTGTCTTGCGGAAGCCTTTGAAATATAGACTGCGGTTCAATAGCATGAAATATTTCTTGACACTTACCTGTTTGCGGAAGATTTCTCAAGAGGCTTATTTTAAACAGCGTGGATGAGATGACTGAAAACGAACAACTTGCGGTATATCATAAACCGGTTCTTTACCGCGAAATAATAGAATATATAAAAGAAGTGTATACGGAAGGCGATATCATTGTTGATTCTACCTGCGGTGAGGGCGGGCATTCTGCGCTTTTTTTGAGCGAATTTCAGGGCAAAGTGGTTTCTTTTGAACGTGATGCTGAAATTCTATCAAGGGCCAAAAACAGGCTTTCTGAATTTGAAAGCAGAGTTGATTTTATTAACGATAATTTTTCTGTAACTGATAAACTTTCACCTTACAAAGGTAAAATTGCCGCAATTCTATATGATTTCGGAATTTCTTCATATCATTTCGATGCTTCCGGACGCGGTTTTTCCATTAAAGACAAGAATCTCGACATGAGGCTTGATCCTTCATGTAAAAGAAGCGCTTGTGATATCGTAAATTATGCCGCCGAATCCGAGCTTGCCGACATATTTTTTTATTACGGTGAAGAAAGGCATTCCAGACGAATCGCAAGATATATAGCTGAAGCCAGAAAAAAATCAAGAATTGAAACTGCCGAAGAACTTTCATCGATTGCGATGAGAGCATTAAAGCCCAAAGGATACAGTCAGATTCATCCTGCTACCAGAATTTTTCAGGCACTTAGAATAGCAGTTAATTCCGAACTGGATCATATTGAAAAAGCACTGAACAGCTCATGGGAATATCTCCGTCCGGGCGGTATTATACTTGCCATGTCTTTTCATTCGCTTGAAGACCGCATAGCGAAAAACATATTCAGAAAATTAAGTTCTGACGGACTTGTTGAAATTGTAACCAAAAAGCCTGTCATACCTCAGGATGACGAAATTAAAAGCAATCCCCGTTCGAGAAGCGCGAAGATCAGGGTTTGCAAAAAGATATGAAAAGCGAAAGCCGTATAATACTCCGTTATATTTTTATCTGTGTCTGCGCTTTTCTTTTTCTTTTGTTTTATCTGTGGCAGAGCATTGAATCTACGAGAATAAGGCTTGAATGCAGAACTCTGATAAAACTTCAGAAAACACTTGTTGATGAGAATGATGTTTATAAATATGAAATTGAAAAAATAAAAAATTCCGGCATGTCGGGCTCTTATGCCGCAGAAAGAGACTATCACAAGGCTCTTCCTTCCGAAGTCGGAGTAATTGTTTTAAGCGGGAAGTAATATGACTGTTGAAGATTTGCTGAAAAGATATGAAGGAAAGCTTGTTTATGTGTCCGGCAAGACGGATAATGTTATTGATTCTGTAGAATATGATTCGAGAAAAGTATCGCATAAATCACTTTTTGTTGCGGTCAAAGGTCTAGTTTCCGACGGACACGATTACGTCCGTTCACTTGATGAAAAAGGAGTTTCCTGTGTTATTGTGTCTTCGGAAAAAGCTTCGGAGTTTTCCGAATTAAAATGCTGTGTAATATCGGCGGATGATACCCGTGCGGCGCTTTCATATGTTTCCGCATATTTTTTCGGCGAAGCATCATTATCAATTCCTGTTATCGGAATAACCGGTACAAACGGCAAAACATCAACCACATATATGCTTGAGGCCCTTTTTTCTAATGCAGGATATAATCCGGGAGTTATCGGCACTGTTGCATACCGCTGGAACGGAAATGAAATCCCGGCACCTAATACAACACCTGAGTCACGTGATCTTCATAAGCTTTTTCATGATATGAAAAATGACGGAGTGGACTGCGTTATCATGGAAGTATCTTCACATGGACTTGCTCTCGGCCGGGTAAATGACATAGCTTTTCAGGGAGCTGTTTTTACAAATTTAACCAGAGATCATCTCGATTATCACAAAACTTTCGAAGAATATTTTGAAGCGAAAAAAATTCTATTCCGTCTTCTTGAAAAATCGCCTAGACAGAATAAATTCGCCTGCATTAATCATGATGATGAATATGGAATGAAAATACTTGAATCGCGTAATAATTATTCCTATCCGTTTTATTCATTCGGTTTGTCCGGTGATGCCGACTTTTTCCCTGTTAAAAATTCTTTGATTACTTCAATCTCCACAGTTAAGTATTCAGTGAAACACAAAAATTCGGTTTATCATGTTGATCTTCCAATGGGCGGTAAATTTTCATTTTATAATTCACTTGCAGCTTTCAGTGCCGCAAGCGCTTTCGGAATGAACGGCAAAACTGCAGCAGAGGGATTTGCATTAATTAAAAATGTTCCGGGAAGATTTGAAAGAGTAGATGCTGACTGCAATTTTTCGGTAATAGTTGATTATGCACATACGAATGATGCGATGGAAAAACTGCTTTCATCAGCGAAAGAATTAAATCCTTCAAAGCTGATTACCGTGTTCGGATGCGGAGGAGACCGGGACAAGACAAAAAGGCCGCTCATGGGTGAAGTCGCCGGAAAATATTCAGACACAGCCATTGTAACAAGCGATAATCCGCGAACGGAAAATCCGGAAACAATTATTTCTGATATTCTTGCCGGTATGGAAGAATATAAAGATAAGACGGTTGTTGAAATAGACAGGGAAAAAGCAATAAGGTATGCTATTTCCATTGCTGAAAAAGATTCCGTTGTGGTAATCGCCGGAAAAGGGCATGAAGATTACCAGATAATCGGTACGGAGAAGCATCATTTTGACGACAGGGAGATTGCCAGAAAATATATGGAGTTATCATCATCACTTTCGGGGGCAGTCAATTGAAAGAAAAGGTTATCTTTACAGTAGGAGAAATTGTTTCTGCCGTCGGAGGCAAATTGATAAAGGGAAATCCGGAAATGTCCGTTTCGTCAGTGACAACGGATTCCCGCATGTCTGACATGGATGATCTTTTTATTCCTCTGAAAGGCGAAAAATTCGACGGTCATCATTTTATCAAAGATATTCTTTCTGAAAAAAGAATGAAAGGTTTTCTCTATTCTCTTTCTAGTTCAATTCCGGAAATTCCGGATGATTGTTTTGCGGTTGAAGTTAAAGATACTCTGCATGCGTTGGGACGCTTGTCTTCGTTTCATAGAAAGCGCGTACAGGCTGAGGTGATAGGAATTACCGGGACAAACGGAAAAACAACAACTAAAGAGCTGATTGCCCAGATTTTTTCTTTGAAAAATAAAACATTAAAAAGTGAAAAAAACTATAATAATGAAGTCGGAGTTCCTTTTACGCTTTTCAGGCTTTCAAAGGATGACAAATACGCCGTGATAGAAATGGGAATGAATCATTCAGGTGAAATTTCGCGTCTTTCTTCATATGCGCAGCCTGATTCGGCTCTGATTACGAATGCAGGCGAGGGTCATCTGGAGTTTCTCGGAACAGTTGAGAATGTGGCTAAGGCTAAGTCTGAAATAATGGAACCCATGAAAAAAGGTTCTTTTATTTTTCTGAATAAAGACTCCGAAGCTTTCAACGTGATGGAAAGCAGAGCTCAAATATCAGGTTTGAAGGTTATTTCTTTCGGACTAAAAAATGCTGATGTAAGCCCCGAAAATTTCAAACTTTCTGCCGATAGGATAGATTACACTTTAATGGGAGAAAAATATTCGGCACCCTTGTACGGAATACATAATTTATATAATCTTCTTGCCAGTTCAGCCCTTTCTCTCTATTACGGAATCAAACCCGAGCAAATCAATGAGGCTTTTGCTTCGTTTGAAAATGTCGGCAAACGCAGTGAAATAACAGACAGTATTTATACAGTTATTAACGACACGTATAATTCCAATCCTCTTTCATTGCGTTCGGCGCTTAATTCAATCGGTATGATTTACAAGGACAGACGGAAAATAGCGGTAATATCAGACATGAAGGAACTGGGCGATAAATCGGAATTTTATCACCGTGCCGCATGCCATGATGCTGTTTCGAGCGGATTTGAATATCTTCTTACATACGGTGAATATTCGGAATTTATGAATAAAGAAGCCGTTGTTTCCGGCGGAATAAAGGCTGAGCATTTTAATTCAAAAGAAGATCTGCTCGCATCGCTTTACAAATTGCTTAAAAAGGACGACGTTGTTCTTGTTAAGGGTTCAAGATCTATGAAAATGGAGGAGGTCGCGGAAAAGATTATCCGCGTATAATTATGTTTTATCATTTAGTTCTTCCGCTGCAGGAATATGTTTCCTCATTCAGAATTTTTCAATACATAACATTCCGCTCGGCACTTGCCGCGCTGACAGCACTTTTATTTACTCTTATTTTCGGTAAATTTATAATTCGCTTTCTGGCTAACCTGAAATTCAGGGAAGAGATACGATCGCTTGGGCCTGAGTCGCACCAGAAAAAAGCCGGAACTCCCACTATGGGAGGAATAATGATTCTTCTTTCAGTATTTACCGCTGCAGTTTTCTGGGGAAATTTTAAAAATCATTATTTTGTAACAGCTCTGCTTGGTCTTCTTTCGCTTGGTATTCTTGGTTTTGCTGATGATTATATTAAATCTGTTCTAAAGAAAAAGGAAGGTCTTCCTGCTAGAATTAAATTTATGTTTCAGGTTCTAATTGCATTCATTGTTGCACTTGTTATATATCTTTATCCTTCAAGTCCTTCACAGGTCACTTCTGTTTATGTTCCTTTTATGAACGGTCAGCTGTTTGACTTTGCTAATGTCAGTATCTTCGGGATGAATATGAATCTGACATGGCTTTGGTTTATATTTGTTATTCTTGTGATAAATGGAAGTTCAAATGCTGTAAATCTTACCGATGGTCTTGACGGGCTGGCAACAGGATCTGTAATAATCGTTGGTTCCGTTTTCGGAGTGATAGCGTATCTTACCGGGCATGCAGTAAATGCGGCATATCTTCGGATTCCTTATATTCCTGCAAGTGCTGAGTTAACAGTTCTTCTTTCCGCGCTTCTCGGAGCCGGACTAGGTTTTCTATGGTTTAATGCCAATCCTGCACAGATTTTTATGGGAGATACAGGTTCTCTTGCTCTTGGAGGAATAATAGGCATAGTTGCGGTTATGATAAAGAAAGAATTATTTCTTTTTATAGTAGGCGGAGTATTCGTTGCTGAAGCGCTTTCTGTTATCATTCAGGTTGGTTCGTTTAAACTCAGAAAGAAACGTGTTTTTAAAATGGCGCCTCTTCATCATCATTTTGAACTTTCAGGCGTACCTGAACAGAAAATCGTTACACGCATGTGGATTGCCGGGATTATACTTGCAATAATCGGTCTTTCAACATTAAAAATACTCTGAGGAAACAGTGTTAAAGGAAATTCAAAGCAAAGATTCTAAAATTCTTGTAGTCGGTCTGGGATACCGGACAGGGCTTTCAACAGCAAATTATCTGATATCAAAAGGATATTCTGTTGATGTTTCCGATTCAAAAAGTGCAGATGAGTTGATTTCGGTTTCATCGCAGCTTAAATCCGGTGTAAGGCTTTTTGCAGGAAATCAGGATGTGAGTCTTCTTGAAAACGGATATGATCTGATTGTATTAAGTCCGGGAGTACCTGCATACATTCCTCTTATAAAAGCGGCTTATGAAAAAAACATAAAGGTAATTGCTGAAGTTGAACTCGCATATCATTTTACGAAAGGAAGCTGGGTTGCGATTACGGGAACTGACGGAAAATCTACGACTACGGCTTTTACCAATCATTTGATGAAATCCCTAGGACTGAATTCGCGTGAAGGCGGAAATATCGGCATTCCTCTTATTTCACTTGCAGATGATTCGTCTGAAGATACTGTAACCGTTGCAGAGCTGTCATCGTATCAGCTCGAAACAGTTGATTCATTCAAAGCAGATGCGGCTATGATTACAAATCTAACACCGGATCATCTTGACCGGTATCCCTCGGTTGAAGCTTATTTTGATTCGAAAATGAATATCGTAAAAAATCAGACAAGTTCGGATTTTTTTGTCTATAATGCGGATGATGATAATATTCGGAAGCGGCTTGATCAGGTTAAGTCTAAGAAGTATTCTTTTTCTCTAAAAGATAAAACGGCATCCGCATATTATGACGGAACTCATATTCTGTTAAATGTTAACGGCCGGTATGAAAAAGTTGTTCAGGCTGACAGGCTTTCTGTTTTAGGGATTCATAATATCCAGAACTGCATGTCTGCAATACTTCTGACAAAAGCCGTTTTTGAAAAAATGAACATGTCTCTGCCTCATAATCATCTTGAGAGATTCTGTACATCATTTCAAGGTCTTCATCATAGAATGGAAAAGCTCGGCATTTGCAACGGAAGACTTTTTATTAATGATTCAAAAGCCACAACAGTCGGTGCCGTTGAAATGGCAGTTAAAAGTGTGAATAAGAATTCAGTATTCATAATGGGAGGCCGCGGAAAGGGAGACAATTACGCAAGGCTTGCCGAGATTATGAAAGATAAGGTCAAGGGAGTCGTATTGATCGGAGAAACGGCAGATGAATTTTACGGTATATTTGACGGTTTCAACAGAGCCAAAGCTGAGTCACTTTCCGACGCTGCAGATAAAGCGCTTCAGATGACTTCAGACGGCGATAATATAATTCTTTCTCCGGCATGTGCTTCTTTTGACATGTTCCAGAGTTACGAGCACCGCGGAGATGAATTTAGAAAAATTTACGAAAGACTTTCGAGCGGGCATGAGTAATGGAATTCAAGTCTTTAATAGACACAAGGCGTTCGCATGCTCCGGATATAATTCTTCTTCTGACGCTTTTTGTTATAGCATTTTTCGGAGTATCCATGGTTTTTTCCGCATCTGCTATAAAAGCGTCGGTTATTTACGGAGATTCTCTTTACTTTTTCAAACGTCAGGTGATATGGGTATTTATTTCATTCGGCATTATTTTTCTTCTTCAGAATTTTGATTATCGAAAATATTTGTCATTGACCAAGTTTTTTCTTCTGTTTTCTTTTGCCGCGCTTGTTGCGCTTTATATTCCTGGTATTGGTCACAGCGCAAAAGGTTCTGTCAGATGGTTTAATCTCGGATTTTTTTCTGTTCAGCCTTCCGAATTTATTAAAATAGCTTCCATCATATACTTGGCCAAGGTTTTCTCCGCTAAGCATGAAGAAAAAACTTTTCTTAAAATGACGGTTCCTCTTGCAGTGGTCGGAATAATTTTTCTTCTTGTTCTTCTTCAGCCTGATTTCGGCACTGCCGTAACTCTGCTTTTTGTTTCAGTTGCGGTTTTATTCGTATCAGGATTTTCGTCTTTATATTTAATTCTTCTCGCACTTGTCAGCGTTCCGGCGTTTTATCTGATAATATATCAGGTCAATTACAGATGGATGAGAATTATAGCTTTTTTAAATCCATGGGAAAACCGCTATGGTATTGGTTATCATATTACGCAGTCCTTTATCGCGTTTAAGAAAGGCGGTTTTTTCGGTGAAGGGCTTGGTCTTGGAACTCAGAAAATCGGAAAACTTCCGGAACCTCATACGGATTTTATTTTTGCAGTTATCGGCGAAGAAGCCGGAATTCTCGGAGCAGTAATAATTATTTCATTGTTTGTTCTATTTTTCTGGCGGGGCATGAAAATTGCTTTTGATGCTGTTGATGATTTCGGACGTGTTCTTGCAATTGCTCTCACTCTTTCTGTTACAATTCAGGCGTTCTTGAATATGTCTGTTGTAACCGGTCTTATTCCTACAACAGGAATCCCGCTTCCTTTTATAAGTTATGGAGGCTCTTCGATGATATCAAACATGATCGCGGCGGGCATCCTTCTTAATATATCAAAATACCGTGAAACGGTTAATGAAACATTTAAATCGAACGATAAAGAGGTTTGGCATGAATAAATCGCTTTTAATTACCGGCGGAGGAACAGGTGGACATTTGAGCCCCGCAATTGCGCTTTTCGAAGAATGTAAATCGAGAGGCATTGACGCCTATATGCTGATCGGTGAAAAAGACAGAAAGTTCAATTATCTCAGAGAAGTTGACTCTGATAAACTTATCAGTTACGGCGCACCGTCATTTTCGAAAAATCCTTTTATGATTCCGTTTTTCATAATACGTTTTTTCTTTTCGGTATTCACGGCGATGCGGATTATGAAGCGCATTGGCGCCGATGACGTTATCGGAATGGGCGGATATGTTTCTGCCCCGGCATTGATGGCAGCTAAATTTACAAAAAGAAATATATATCTTTGCGAGCAGAATACCGTTCCGGGAAAAGTCACTGTCCGATTTGCAAAAAAAGCGAAATACATTTTCGGAACATTCGATGAATCAAGGGACTATTTTAAGCCTGAAATACGGGCAAAAATAATAACGGCTGGAAACCCGATACGCAAAAAAGTTCTATGCGATATGGACAAGAACAGCGCAAAAAAATATTTTAATCTGGGCCATTGTTCCAAAATTGTTCTTGTTATCGGAGGCAGCCAGGGAGCTCTTCAGCTGAATGACCTGATAATGAATTTGAAACTTAATTATCAGAGTGATTTTTCTGATGTAGGAATTATCTGGTGTACCGGTTCTCTTTCATATGATAAATACAGTAAAATCGTAAAAGAAAACAGTAAAATGGGATCAGTTTATATTTCTCCTTTCGTAGAAGATGTCGGAATAGCTTACCGCGCGGCAGATATCGCAATAAGCAGATCTGGTTCAGGCGTTATGATGGAATTTGCGGCGATGGAACTTCCTTCTGTTTTAATTCCTTATCCTTATGCAGCTGCTGATCATCAGAATAAAAATGCAGATGCGTTTGCCGCTGTTGGTGCCGCTGTTAAGGTTCAGAGTTCGGCTGCAAAAGCAGATTCTTTTGCCCCGATGCTTTTTTCACTGATTTCAAGTGAATCAAGAATTAATCAGATGAAGAATGCATGCGTTAAAGCTGCGAAATTAAATGCTGCAGCGGATATAATCGATAATATTATCAGATAGAGGCTAAAGGGGAGAAGAGATGATTTTCAGAAATAAAAATGGCATGCATTTCGTCGGTATCGGCGGAGTCGGCATGAGCGGTATAGCCGAAATTCTTTTAAATATGGGGTTTAAGGTTTCGGGTTCGGATAAAAATGATTCGGATAACACAAGACGTCTGTCTTCGCTTGGCGCAAAAATTTTTAAAGGTCATGACAGTTCAAATATTGATGATGAGATCAGCGTTCTTGTAACATCAAGCGCAATTGATTTTGACAATCCTGAAATTATTACAGCTAAGAAAAAAGGGATTCCGATAATTCACCGCTCGGAAATGCTTGCTGAGCTTGTTAGAATGAAGCATGGAATCGGAGTAGCCGGAACTCACGGAAAAACTACGACATCATCGATGCTTTCAAGCGTATTATGGAGCTGCGGACTTAATCCTACGAGTGTTGTCGGCGGCAAGGTTTTAAACTTCGGTTCAAATGCCAGAAGCGGAGAAGGGGAGTACCTAGTTTTTGAAGCTGATGAATCTGACGGAAGTTTTTTAAAGCTTCTTCCAGCTATCAGCATTGTCACAAATATAGATTCTGATCATCTTGATCACTACAAATATTTTGACGGAATTAAAGAAGCATTTCTGAAATATATCAATAATATACCTTTTTACGGATATTCGGTTCTTTGTATTGATGATACTGTAATTAGAGAAATTCTTCCTCAGGTAGACAGACCTTTTTATACATACGGTTTTTCGGATGATGCTGATTTTCATGGTAAGAACGTGCGTTTTGAAGACGGAAAGATGAAGTACAGTTGTTATTTTAAAGGAACTAAACTGGGTGATGTTGAGCTTGGTCTTTTGGGATATCATAATGCACTTAACTCTCTTTCCGTCATAGCTGTTGCAAGTGAACTTGGTATTGATTTCCCATGTATCGCACGAGGAATAGCAGAGTTTAAAGGGGTTGGGAGACGTATCGAATATATCGGAGAGAAAGACGGAATTCTGGTTCTTGATGATTACGGACACCATCCGACTGAAATAAAGGCCACTTTGAATGCTGTAAAAAATCTGGGTCGCAGGACTGTTGTTCTTTTCCAGCCTCATAGGTATTCGCGAACACAGCTTCTATATCAGGATTTCGGAAAGGCCTTTTCTGATGCGGACTTGCTTTTTTTAACTGAAGTATATTCCGCAGGAGAAAGACCGATTGACGGTGTATCTTCAAAATTGATTTCTGATGAATATTCAAAAAATGAGAATAAAGAGTGCCGCATCTTTAAGTCACCGTCTGATGCCGCAATGGAGATCGGAAGTTTCCTGAAGAATGGGGATATTCTGATAACTTTAGGAGCCGGAGATATTTATAAGGCAGGGAAATTTTTCCTTTCCGGCGGGGTAAGTTGAATAAATTATTTCTGCTAATATTTCTTTTTTCTAATGCTTATGCAGAGGAGGAGTTTAAATCTGTTGAAGCAAAAGGTTTTAATAATTATCCGACTTCTGTAGTTTTTCATGCTTCCGGTTTAAGAAAAAAGGGAAATTTGTACATTGCAGATGTAAAAAAAATCAATAAGGTTTTGGATTCTGCCGGATATTTCAAGGATTATGATGTTTATAAACAGAATGATAAACTGATAATAAAGGTTACAGAAAGAATTCCATCATACAGAATCCTCGCGTGTTCTGATATTAACTATCTGTTTGAAATTGATTCAGATTACAGGATCATTTCATCCGGAAGAGTATTTTCCAAAATGCCGCTTTTAGTGATAAATACATCAGATTTGAAAAACGGGAAATTGTCGGGCAGATTACATGTACTTCTTGATAAAATTGAAAAAATGAAGTCCTCATTTGAGACTGCAAACGAGATTGAAGAAATTGATTTGACAGATGGCAGAAAGGCGGTTTTAACATTAAGGAACAGACGTACGAAGTTCTGTTTTTTTGCAGAGAAAATGAGTTTCGCTAAAATTGATGCTCTTACGGGTTATTTTGACCGATATTCTGTCTATCCCGAGTATGTTGAGCTGTTTAGCGAAAATGCTGTTCTATACTGACTGGAGTTTTATATGGATGAAGTAATTGTAGGACTTGACATCGGTACATCGAAGACCTGCGCGGTTATAGGTTTTCTCAGTGAGAACGGTCAGATGGAAATTGCCGGAGTCGGAATATCTCCTTCAAAAGGTCTTAAAAACGGCGTTATAGTTAATATTGAATCTACAATTGAGTCAATTGCAAAGGCGATGGAAGATGCTGAACTGATGGCCGGCGCTGAAGTGACCAGTGCTTACGTCGGCATATCAAACGAGCAGATTCAGGGTGAAAATTCCAGAGGCGTTGTAGCAGTTTCCAATAGAAATAAAACGATTTCACATGCAGAGATAAAACGTGTCATTGAGGCGGCTCAGGCCATAGTTATACCTGCAGAACGTCAGATTATTCATGTGCTTTCGCGTGAATTTCAGGTAGATTCACAGAAAGGCGTAAAAGATCCGGTTGGTATGAGCGGAGTGAGGCTTGAGGCTGAAGTTCATATTGTAACAGCTTCGAGTACAGCGCTTATAAACCTCGGAAAAGCTGTTGCCGGTGCAGGTCTTGATTGTCTTGATGTTGTCTTTTCGCCGATAGCTTCAGCTGAGGCCGTTCTCAGCAGGGATGAAAAGGAGCTAGGAGTGGCTCTTGTCGACATAGGCGGAGGAACTACCGATATTCTTGTTTATACTGACGGAGGGGCATCTTATTCGGCTGTTTTACCGGTTGGAGGATCTCACGTTACCGGAGATATTTCAATTGGACTCAGAACTCCGATTGATTCTGCTGAAGTGATTAAGAAAAAGTTTGCTTGTTCGCTTATTGAACTTGTTGATGCTACGGAGACTATTGAAGTTCCCGGAGTCGGAGGCCGTGCGCCGAAAAGAATTTTTAGAAATGAATTAGCTGCTATAGTTGAGCCGCGAATGGCTGAAATAATGGAACTTGTAGACAGAGAACTTTTGAAAAGCGGAAGAAAAAATATGATTGCCGCCGGCATTGTTCTTTCCGGAGGCGGAGCTATGATTGACGGCTGTGCAGAACTTGCGGAAAAGATATTCAATCTTCCAGTAAGAGTCGGGATTCCTAAAGACGTAATGGGATTGAAAGATAAGGTTGCATCACCTGTTTATGCAAATGCGGTAGGTTTGTTGAAATACGGACTTCGTAATTACCGTGCAAGAAGCTCAAGGCCTAAAAAGAAAGGACTCGGAATAACTGGATCAATAAAAAGATTTGTAGAAAATTACTTTTAATCTTTGTTTTATCTAAATTATAACCGCTCACTTGATTACTGCAAAAGAATGGTTTTCATTTTTTCTGCAAGCTTAAGGTTGAATCTAAGTGATTCCTCCATAGCCTTATACATGAATGCGGAGCGCTCGGCGATTTTTAGATTCTCGGGCTTGTGTTTGTCGTCTTCTGATTCATAACCTTCTGTAAGAGTATGAATCACTTTTTGCATAGAAAGTCCGATTATATCACAGACAGTTTTTCTTGACTCAAGATAGTTATCCAGTTCATCAAGTTTTTTTATTAAATGACGAATTTCATTCTGCGAATCGGTTTTTATCGCCAAAATAAGTTTTTCTGAATTTTCTTTTGCCTTGCATGCTCTTTCGTAATAAGATTCAATTTCGTTGAAAATTCTTTCAAACTTATCTCTGACTTCATTCAGATAGATATTGCCGTTAGGTGCGGAATTATAGATTTCGTCTATGAAAGAATTTAAATCTTTTGTGCTGCTTAGTTTTATGTCTTCGGATTTTTCATGTTTAATACCGTTTAGAATGACTCCGTCACTGCTTGCATTGATGAGTGACGGTGAATTATGTTTTTCGAACCAGTTTTTGAATATGATCATTTTCTGATTCGTAAATATCTGAGGACTTTTTATGCCTTTCATGAAAATTTTAGGCAGTGCCGAGAGCTGTTTTCTATTGAAATCCTGCTCAGAAAAAAAACGGTTTGTTTTTATATGCATCTGTTCGTCGAGATATGATCCTCTTGCATGAGCCAGACCGGAGGTAAATGAGAGATCCTGTCCTGTCAAAATTATAGGATTAGCCCCTATTTTAAGTGCGAAATCATATGCGTTTGTTGATACAGATCCTCCGTGTGTTACTTCACCTTTTTCTCCGGTAATTTTTTCAATCCAGCGGATATTTTCGAATAACGAAGATATCATGACCGTTCTTCCCTTGAAAAAACGGAATACGGAAGGATGTGTCGACGGATCAGTTACAAGTACGGTTTCTGTTTCTGAAGAATTTTCAAAATAACGTGCATTGATAATCTGCGGATCAACTGAAACACAGAAATGCGGTTCAATCGAATAACGCTTAAGCAGATAATAGGAGGTATCGACTGCAATTATCACCGCTTTGTTCTTGTTTTCATTTATGAAATCAATTGAATCCGTAAGCGACGGTCCGGCGCATACAATTATCGCAGGAATGTTGTTGAACTTATTGAAAAAGACATTAACCGGAATTGTTTCGGTAATCCGTCTGATATTTCTTGCTGAATTGGAGCTCCAAAGTCTTTCAAACTTGGATAGGGTAGCTATGTTGACTTCCTTGTTTGAAAAATAGGTTTTTATTGAATTGTTGATGTTATTATAATAATCCCCGAAAACTTGTGCTGAACCTCTATGAAAAATGAATGTTACTCGGTTTGTTGATTTACCCTTAAGCAGTTCTGCGAATTCGGATTCATCGGGATCAGCGCATATAATTACGCGTTCATCCTTTAATATTGCACTTAAGTCCCTTGATTCTAATGACTGTTTTAAAACTTCAGGTGAACGTTCTATTATCAGAATATTTGAATATTTTCCGATTTCTTTAAGAATTATTTCAACATGATATGCGGATGCGAAACCGTATATTACGAATAGATCAAAAGAAAAATCACTTATCTCTGAGACAAACCTTTCGGCTTCCTTGACCGGATCGAATCTGCTGTGGAGCGGTATTTTTTTTCCGTCTGACACGACTTCAACTACGGGAAATCCTTTCGGTGTAAAGATTGTTGATACTGTATTTCCCGAGCATGATATTATTTTATCTCTGAGAAGCGGATTAAGCAGGTTTAAGTTTTTTTCTAGATAGTTCATAGTTTACCTGAATTCGATAATAATGATCAAACCGTGATCAAGACTGCTTCCCGGCGGAGGAGTTTGCGAAAAGGATTTTCCTTTTCCCTTGAGAATGTATTGTATGTTATAATTTTTTTGAATATCAGACAGGATATCAAGTGTTTCTGATTCTGTTTTGCCCGAAAAATCCGGCAACTTGTCATAGTTGGAAAAAGACTTCTCGGATGCTTTTTTAATTTTATCCTGTGTTACTTTTTTGACGTTATTTTTTCTGTATAACAAAATATCATCAGCAATTTCCGAAAATATCGGAGCTGCTATTTCACTGGCGGATGTAATACCTTTAGGTTCATCAATTACAACAGTTATACATATGTCGGAATTTTCTACGGGTGCGAATCCTGCGAAGACAGAAAAGTTTACGTTTTTCACGTAGCTTTTTTGGATAAATTTTTGTGCTGTTCCGGTTTTGCCGCCTGCTGTGAAGTATTTAAGTTTTGCTTTTCGTCCTGTTCCTTTTTCGATAACATCTTTGAGCATTTCTTTCATCTTGAGAGCATTGGCTTCAGATAATATCCTTTTTGAATCGTTATTTTCAAATGTGCGTATTGTATTTCCTTCATTATCTTCGATTCTGTCTATGATGCGCGGTGAAAGATAGACCCCGTTATTTGCTATAGCTGAATATGCAGAAGCGAGCTGAAGAATTGTGACAGATACTTCCTGACCTATTGAAATTGAATATTTAGAAAGTCCGGACCACTCGTTCACCGGACGCAGTATTCCGCCGCTTTCACCGGAAATGCCGGAACCGGAAATTTCTCCGAAACCGAATCTTTTCATTATTTCATAAATTTTTTTGCCTTCAATCGTTCCAACGGACTGAGTTATAAATGAATTGCATGAATATCTTATCGCTTCTTCAATACCAAGATTTCCGTGTGTGCCGGTACAGTTGATTGTTGTGTCTCCTATTTTTACTGCGCCTGTGCAGTTGAATCTTTGTTTAATGTTTTTTGTGTTTTCTATCCAAGCAGAAGCGGAAAAAGCTTTCATGACGGAACCCGGTTCAAATGAATCCGTTATTGCGAAAAATCTTCTTTCGTCTTCAGACGAAAGAGAAAAATTATTCGGATCAAAAGACGGGTACTTCGCAATAGCAAGTATTCTGCCTGTTTTTACTTCAATTACAGTAATTGTACCGGATTTGGCATTTTTTGAAGTTACGGAATTTTCAAGAGCTCTGTAAGCTCTATTTTGGATGTATCTGTCAATTGACAGAACTATTGATGATCCGTATTTATCAAAGAGACCGGAACTGGAATTATTTTTATCCTGTCCGTTTAAAACATCATTATAGCTGTATTCCAGACCTTCAATGCCATTATTTTCAAGAGAGCAAAAACCCGTGATATGAGAAAAAAGGTTTGCGTAAGGATATTTTCTGACATCTTCTTCCAGGATATATATCCCTTTTATTTTTGCAGATCTAATACTTTCTGCCTCATATTTTGATATGTTTCTTTTCAGCCAGATAAACTTTTTTTTTCGGCTGATTTTTTCGGTTATTACATTTTTTGATTCGGATAAAATTGATGAAAGTGCGGCAGCTGTTTTATCGTATGATTCAATTTCTTCAGGATTTGCAAAAACAGAAAATCCCGGAACTGATATCGCGATATAGTCTCCATTGGAATCTTTAATGTATCCGCGTTTTATAAGCCGGCTATCGTTTTTATTTACCGTAATTCTGCTGTCAAAAGAAATAAAAATAACTTTTAATGAAATTAAAACAGCAACAACAAATACAATAACTCCGGTAACGGCAATTCTTCTTCTAAAATGTTTTTCTTCCATCACCGAATCAGGCCTATTCTTGTAAAATCCATATTTTTGATATTTTCCGAATTCCAGAATAGAAGAAAAGCTCTTCCTTCTATTCTTTCGACCGGGACATATCCGAAGTAGCGTGAATCCTGAGAATCTTCTCTGTTATCTCCAAGAAGAAGAATCATGTCTTTCGGTACAATTCCGTCAATTTTTCCGGTTTCGTAGATATCATAGTTAGTTTTTCCGTTTGCATAAGGTTCGTCGAGTTTTATTCCGTTAAGATAGACCGAATCATCTTTTAACTCAACTTTGTCTCCCTCGACTGCAATACAACGTTTGACGTATTCTCTTTTTTCATCACCGGGTGAAAGAGGACGGAATATTACAACATCTCCGCGCTTAATTCTGGGAAATAAAAATGGTCTTATTTTTTTGGGAGAATCCATGAAAAACAACCGGGGCATATTAAATCCGTAGGAGATTTTTTCGGCAAAAATATAATCTCCTTCAATCAGCGTTTCTCTCATTGATGAAGTGGGAATATAGAATTTTCCGATAAAAAACTGCATAACGTGGAGAGCTATTACAAGAGCAATGAAAACTGATTCTGCCAGGTCATAAGAAAGATTAAGTAGTCTGTCGCCGGGAAGTATTGTTTTTTCAAAAGAATGGTGAAAAATTTCGTAATTTTTCCGAGAAAAAGCATATAAAGGTACCAAATAGCGGTATTCAGCCGTTTTGATGTAAAGAAAGCTTCGAAAAATAAATTTTATCGAATTAATATCGCTAATACAGCAGGAGTCAATTCCTCTCGGATTCTCAATACGGAAATTAGAGCCTTCAATTATTATTTTAAATTTATTATTTTTAATAGTCCAAAATAAAAGGTAAATGGATTTAAATATCCAATATGTTGTGAATAGTGAGCATAGAAAATAAATAAGCAAGCCCAGCGTGCTGACTGCAGGTGAAGCGGCAGGAATGAAAATAAAGGAGTAAAAAACAAAAAGAGATACAAAAATGCAGATAAATATTTTTTTTACAGCATATTTAAGTTGAAAGTCTAATCGCAAATCAACTATTTCGGATTTTATCTCGGCATTTCTGAACATTTCACCCGCCAGCAGACAAAAACAAGAAAATTTGCGATAAAATAATTATTTTTCTTGATTTTGTGGAATTTTATTATATTAGTTACCCAATATCTAATTGGCAGCTTAACAACTGTCCACAATTTTTTAAGATGGAAAAGTTAAAAAAGGGGATAGAGTCGCTTGCTGGAGATGCTTTAGCCGAGCTTATTGCTAGGCTTGAAATTACATCAAAAGCCCCTAATACAATTGCGGCAAAGTTGGGTACTCTTGAGGGCGTTGATAAACTTTTATCTTCATTATCAGAGAGGGATCTTCACGTTTTCTCCGTAATTGCAAATGGAGATGATGGTGTAACTATAAGCGAACTCGAAAAAGCCAGTCATCTCAAATCTGATCAGATAGAATCTTCAATAGAATCACTTAAAAACCTCGCACTTGTTTACATTTTTAAAAATAGAAAACATTTAAATAACAAACTTGATAAACTGCATGTTTATAAACCCGTTTCTGATGTAATTGTACCTCAAAATAAACAGTCTGTTGTTGACAAGCTTAAAAGTTTGATTGAGTATGCTGAAACGAATCCTGAAAAAAAAATCAGCTCGGGATTATCTAAAGAAAAAATTAAATTTTTAGAGTCTATTTATTCTTTTGGCGGAATAATTACTCTTCAGGAAGCATATGAAGAGTCTTCATCAAAGAAACTGTCTTCTGAACTTTTTGAATTACGCGATTTAGGATGTATTGACGTTATTTCAATACTTGATTTTCCATATTCAACTGCAATAATTCTTAAAGAAAAGTTTTTTTCATATTTTCATGCCAGAGCCGGTGAAAAAAGGTCTTTTACCGCATCAAACGGATATCTTGCAATAAATAACATTCTCCGCTCATTTGATATAATTTCGACATACGGACTTTATCTGACACAACAGGGTGATTTTAGAAAAGTTGACCGGAAAAGACT
>JAKPJF010000034.1 GCA_029554345.1 Spirochaetota bacterium
TATTGTCGCGGAGCAAGTGTTAGGGCATAAAATTTCCGGCATAGCGGGCGTTTATAATCGCTATCAATACGATGCTGAAAAAAGACAAGCTCTTGCTCTTTGGGAAAAGCGGCTTTCCGAAATAATCCAGCCAGCTCCACCGGATAAAAATGTTATTCCGTTCAAGGGGGCTCGACATGGCTAATACTCTCCGCAATCAAAAGGTGCGCTTTGCGTTAATCGTTGACGCATGGAGAAAAGCAAAGAAAAAAACAATGGATGCTAATACTTTAAACTTATTTAATGAAGCCAAAAGAATATTGTTTGATGATGATCCGAACGAGCAAAGGAAAGCCGAGCTAAACAAGCTACATATTAAACAGCGTGAAGCCGCAAAAAAGAATGATGATAAAAGTTTTGACCGGATAAGCAAAAAGATTACAAAGCTAGCAACGCAAAAGCCAGTTGATCGAGTCTTGACCGATAATGAACATCGCCTTGTCGAAATTTATCTTGACCAAATAACACCGGACGCCGTTGCCTCTAGAGGCATAAGACACGGCGGACAGGCAAGTAAAAAATCACAGCTGGAAGGCGTTTTATTGGCGATAGCTGAAATCAAACAAGCTAAACCTGACCTAAAAAACAAACGCGCCAATGTTTGGAATTATTTAAAAAAGCTAACACGGGAAGGAAGGCCGCTGACCATTGACGGCAAATATTTGATTTCTATTTCCGGCGATTATTTAAAGCAGGAAACAATCCACGACGAAAAAAAGACAATCCGCAAAATTAAGCGATCAAGCTTCATCAATCATTATTTCTAACTGCTTTTCTCACCTGATACAAAAAAACATACACAAATAAGCCTTATATGTCTATAAGTGCTTAATTTTCTTGAGTTTTCCTCTTGCAGATAACTGCAATACGTATTATTTTATTTCCGAAAGAAAATAAAATGCAAAGGAGAATTTTATGATTGACGAAATTGCAAGCACAGCGCGGCGCGTGGTGCGGAAGCGAGAGCTTCTTAAAATGATACCGCTTTCCGATGTTACTGTTTGGAGAATGGAGAAGCGCGGCGAATTTCCGAAACGCTTTACGCTTGGCGGACGCGCGGTTGGCTGGTTCGCCGATGAAATTGAGGAGTGGTTAGATCAAAAATCGATCCGGCGCGAAACTGAAAACGAAGATGTTTTTAGCATAAGAGGCTAGTGTGGACGAACTAAAAAACGAAATTCAAAAGTATGGAAAATCAGCAAAAGGCCGTAAAGAGTTACTCCGCCATTTAGACGGCGGGAAATTGACTTTGCGGCAAGCGGTCGCGGCTCAATGCTATTCTTGCACGGGATATTATGCAGACGGCAAATTTGATTGCGGCCTGCTTTCGTGTCCGCTTCACGCGTTTATGCCATACAAAAACACGGAGCGCGGAAAATGATGTCTAGCCACGCTTCAAACATGCCGTTTTTTGCTCTAGCGAGCTATCCAGAGGCCATTCTAGCAAAAGAATATTTAAAACCATATAAGACCATGCCTCAAAAATATTTAATCGCTGGAACGCGCTCCACAGGCTTATCCAGAGCAAAGGAATAAAATATGATAGAATACCGCATCAAAAATAAAATATATATGCATGAAGATATGTTTTACGCCGCGCTGAAGATGAATTTGACCGCGAGTGAATGGAAAATATTGTTTCGTTTATGTCAAAAGCGGCCTTGGGAAAAAACAAAAATCAAGCGCAAGACATGCACAATATATACAAATGATGCTTTTATTTTTCCGTATCACGAAGCAAAAGCTATTGGAATAAAACACACCACTTTTTTTAAGGCACTCCAGCGATTGATAATTGATTTTGGTTTTTTGGATTTATTTCATCAAGGTGGCTGGTATCAGAAACACGAGAAGATCAAGGATTATAATCTTTATAAATTTTCTGACCGCTGGAAACAATGGGGCACGCCGGAATATATCAAAGGTGAAAAGAAAAAGGTTTTGCAATCAGAGTTTTACGTCCGGAAAAACATGGAGCGGAAAACAAAAGCAAGTTCACGATCTCGAACACAACACGTTCACGTTTCTGAACATGATAGGCCTAAACCAGTAAAACATCGTGTTCACGTTTCTGAACACGTTAAAGAGGTGCATGCGTGGGACAAGGTATTAAATCCACTGCTATAATCAGAGGTGAGCATGAGAATAGAGCAAATCTCTAGCGTGTTCACGTTTCTGAACAATAATTATAATTACCATGTAGGTATGCAGAACATGGAGAGGTTGGCTGATAGCTGTTACAAGAACATGCTCACAGTTATTGCTTATTAACAGAGAGGCAAACAAAATGAACTTTGCACAAAAATTAAAAAAAGTGGCCGATTTTACAAAAGGCGAAGATTGCAGGATCGAGATAATCCATAAGCGCGGATGTCCGGCAATATCACACGGTGATTTAACAGATTGCACTTGTGATTTTTCTATTTTGTTAAGTGAAAAAGCGACACGAAAAAACCGCCGCTTGCATTGAGAAAAAAACGCGAATTTTGCTATTTTAGCAAGATGTCGCTAATAATATTAGATACGGCATTAATTAATTATATGAATAAGATAAGAGGCATTATTGATGAGTATAAAAGATATTTTTATTGAAATGGCTACAAGATTGGTAACAAAAAAAGCAAAAAAATGCAAATTTATCACAGTGAAAAGGAGAAAAATAAAATGTTAAAACCGATGAAAAAAATTGCCACGATAGCACTATCCGAGGCATTAAGACAATCCGCAGGGGCGTTTCAAAATGACCAGAGCTTGCTCCATGCTACGGCAGTCTTGCTTAAATCAGGCGAAGCGTGGGCGGCTTATGAAACATTTATCAGCACGCCACATCCTAGCGTCGATAAAGCTGGACATAGGATGAAAGTAGAACAGCAAGCGAAAAAATTATTTGATACTTTCCGGACGGAATTTGAAAAAGCGAAAATCCACTTGCGCGACAGATACGCCGAAGTTGAAAAACTTATTTCAACAGAGCTTGGCGTCCAGTTGGCAAAAGACAATTTACTTTCCGCCGTCGAAATCCG
>JAKPJF010000037.1 GCA_029554345.1 Spirochaetota bacterium
AAGTTTGAAAAAGAAACCTTATTGGGGCAATCATTTCTGGTCGCGAGGATATTTCGTGAACACTGTAGGCATCAATGAAGAGATGATCCGCCGATACGTCAAGTATCAAGAGGATGAAGAACGAAAGACTGAGAAAGAACGCGATGATTTTACCCTCTTTTAGAGGGTTGTTTTATTAAAGCCACCGTCTTTGACTGTGGTGGTTTACTGATTTATAACCATGAAACCCACATGTATTGCTTACACAAACACTTATGTATATAATTATCAAACATGTGCAGTTCCATCCGACCATTAAAATAAATTATATCCGGATGAATAAGAATTGTTGTTCTAAAACATGGTGTCAGATATATGATAGTTTACGACAGATACGAAATTGCAGATTTCTAATCTGTATTATTAGCATTATTTTGTTATTCTGCCATAACGATCTCTATTCCCAGAAATTCCTGACCGACACAATTTATATAGATTTTAAAGGTGATTCTATTCTTAGTGCCGGACAGGTGTGTATTAAAGACATCATAGATAACAGAGATGAAACTCCTGATTTTGTTATGTACCGGGCAAAGAAAAAATTTCTGATTTTACCGGTCGATCAGGAGATACTTACGATAAAACCTGTTTCTGAAGCAATTCTGAACGGATTTAAAACAAATGATAATTGTAATTTAAGTTATACCATACATATAAATAAATTTGAAATTGAAAAAAGACAAGGCCGGTTTTCTTCATCAACATTCCTTGTAGCAGATATTCCTGTATATGAACATAAAGATGACTCCTCCCATTACCTGGGAACTCTATTTTATGATCATCAGTATCACCCGTTGCATAAAAAGGAATTATTTCCCGAATCAGCTCAAAATCTTTTAAACAATTGGCATATTGCATTTAAAACTGATCTGATAAAATTAAACACTCTGCAAGATAACTCTGACAAGGAACTTCCTACGAACCTGATAATCGCCCCTAATGATAAACCTTTATATCTTCATGTCCGGACCGGCGCATTTGCCGGTCGAAACTGGTACGGTTTACAGGGAGAGATTTTCTTCTCCAGACCAGAAACAAGCAATCGATATAAAACAACATCTGGAATTGTCAGGTATCAGAATAATTCTGATTATGAATCTATAAGTATAGGACGTAACTCGGAACATTTTACTTTTAGAAAGAATGATAATCTTTCTTTAGATATAGATCTTAACATTCTGTTAGGCTTTCTGAAATGGAAAGATGTGAAAATGCACAATCCTACATTATTCCAGATTATCAACGCTGAAGTATCATCCATTCAAAGCATTATTCTTGACAGAAAGAATAAACAAGGATTTACGTTTCGGGTAGGAACAATAGAAGCACTTGCATATATTTATAATAAGAAATTACAATTTCATGCCGGAGGTTTTCTGGAATTTGGTTATAAATTTTAATAAATGAGCCGGAAAAGCTATATAAAAAAAATTATCTGCGGGATACTTCTTTGTATTTCGACCAACTACATAAGCGCTCAGAATTTCGCTGTGTCGGGCTATCTTATAGATGCTGATACCAAGGAAACACTTATCGGGGCAACAGTATATCTGTCTGATAAAGGCACGGGCGTTATTACAGATCGCTATGGATATTTTCAACTGGCAGGCATTCCTAAAGGCGAACATCTTCTGAGATTATCATATGTTGGATATGAGACACTTGAAATAAAAATTGAAATAAAAGACAAGGGTATCGCCTTGCCTGATATCGAGATGAAGCCACAGTCGGTAAATATCGAAGAAGTAACAATTGCTGCCTCATCAATTTCTAAAGCAGCCGACCGTCAAATAGAAACAAGCATGATCGAATTAACCCCCCAAATGATCCAGTCTATACCAACAGCAAGAAATGACGTTTTTTCTGCAATAAAATTTCTCCCCGGAATTGACAGGACAGAACCTTTTTCACCTTTGTTTACGGTGAGGGGCGGAGATCCTGGTGAAAACGCTGTTTTA
>JAKPJF010000039.1 GCA_029554345.1 Spirochaetota bacterium
ACTATTAACAAATAATCGGTGGGTTATGCAATTTTCAGACAGAATTCTCCAAATTAAGCCTTCGCCTACTCTCGAAATCACTGCTTTGGCAAATGCAATGAAAGCAAAGGGAATAGACGTTATCGGCTTCGGATCGGGTGAGCCCGATTTCGACACTCCGCAGAACATCAAAAATGCTGCGATAAAGGCAATCGAATCCGGAAAAACCAAGTACACTCCTGTAGGCGGTATTTCCGAACTTAAACAGGCAATTGTTGAAAAATTCAAACGGGATAACAATCTGACCTATGCCCCAAATGAAGTGATTGTCAACTCAGGAGGAAAACATTCTTTCTACAACTTAATGCAGGTTCTTCTCAATCCCGGTGATGAAGTCATAATTCCTGCTCCTTATTGGGTCAGTTATCCGCCAATGGTGGAACTTGCTGACGGAACCTCAATTATAATCGAAACCAGTGATTCAAATAATTTCAAAATAACCCCCGATCAGCTGAAAAAAGCAATAACAACAAAAACTAAAGCAGTAGTTTTAAACTCACCTTCCAATCCTACCGGGTCAGTATATACCCGCAAGGAACTTGAAGATCTCGCAGAGGCAGCTTCCGGAAAAGATATTTTTTTCATCTGCGATGACATGTATGAGTCTATCATTTATGATGATCACACATTCTGCAATATCGCGATGCTGTCGGATGAATTGAAGAAAAAAACAGTTGTTCTTAACGGCGTATCGAAAGCTTACGCAATGACCGGCTGGAGAATAGGATACATGGCCGCGAATAAGGATATCATCGATAAAATCGATATTATTCAGAGCCAGTCAACATCCAATCCGACTTCAATATCACAGTACGCATCTGTTGAAGCGCTTAACGGTCCTCAGGAAATAATTAAAACCATGGTTGCGGCTTTTGCGAAAAGGAGAAAATTCATAATTGACGAACTTAACAAAGCTCCAGGATTTCATGCGCTTTATCCTGACGGAGCTTTCTATGCGTTTCCAAGAATTTCTAACTGCACAAAGCTTCCAGGCTGGAAAACCGTTGCAGAAAAATATTCTTCTCCGAACATCTCAGGAAAAGTAACAGCTTATCTTATGGAAGAAGCAAAAGTTGCAGTAGTTCCGGGAATTGCTTTCGGATCAGATGATTATATCAGACTTTCATTTGCAACTAGTGATAAAGACATAGAAAACGGAGTTAAGAGAATTCAGGAAGCGATGAATAAACTTGCATAAATCTAAAAAGCCGCTTTGCAAAAAGCGGCTTTTTTATTCACAGAACCATATCAAGAGAACTTAATTCTAGAACACGGGCAATCTTATCAGGAATATTTACCATTCGAAGAGCCCTGCCCTTTGCCTTTTGCATTTTATTTAAAGTTAAAAGCATACCAATACCGGATGAATCCAAATAGGTCGCATTCGACAAATCAAGTTCAATATCCTTTGAAGATTTAGAGCTCAGTTCAAAAAGTGTATCCTTAAGCTCTTTTATCCCGATCATATCAATATCGCCGTCAAAAGAAACTTTCGCGGTATCTGTTGAGTTATCAATATTAATATTCATTTTACCTCCGATTCGCGATAACAGGAAATCTGCTAAATGCTGTATCGCAGACACTGCGCAATATCTGCGCAAATTGCTTCCATTCTTTTGCCGCGCTCAATGTTCCCGGCAGAACCTTCAACAGGAATCTTTGTAACTTCAGGAAGTTTTTTTATCTTTTCAAGAAGCTGGTCAAGAAGAAGCGATATATCCTTCGACTTGTCAAAAACCACCTGACTGGTTTTTTCAGATTCGTTACTTAGATTTATAATAACTCTGAGTTCAGAAATTATTCTTTCTGAAACACTTGAGATTTCCGCAAAATCGGAATGAATCGTAGAAAATTTGCCGTTAACTGAATTAATAAGCTGATGAGTCTGAAAAATATTTTTTTCGATATTCGGAATATTATTCTGAATTTCTTTCTGAAGCACTCCGATGTTGGCGGAAATATTCATAAAACCTTCAAAAATATCAATATCGCGTGCAGATTCAATTCTGGAATACATGCCTATAAGGTGCATACTCTTTAAAATATTCTTTAAAAATTCGAGAATGTTATCTATTTGTTTGTAATTATTGTTAAAACGCTGAATGGTAGAATTCGCATCTCCGATTCTTCCGCTGACTTCTTTCAGCTGAGTATTCATCGCTAGAAGTCTGTCTGATATTTTATTGGAAACTTCACGGTTCTGAATAGACTGATTAAGAAACATTTCTGAAAAAGTCTTAAGAGAATGAGCCTGTGAAATA
>JAKPJF010000071.1 GCA_029554345.1 Spirochaetota bacterium
GTTCATTCTGAACCGGTCGACGCTCTTTCATTTATAGTTCATACGGACAAGGCATACAATAGAGGCAAGGAAATCATTGAAAAGCTCAAGGATATTATCCCGCGCCATCAGTTCCAGATACCTTTGCAGGCGGCCGTCGGAGCAAAGATCGTTGCTCGTGAAAATATCTCTGCATTAAGAAAAAATGTAACGGCAAAATGTTACGGCGGAGATATAACCCGTAAGCGGAAACTTCTTGAGAAGCAGAAAGAAGGAAAGAAACGAATGAAAATGGTCGGGAATGTTGAGATCCCTCAGGAAGCGTTTTTAACGATTCTGAAAATTGACTGATTAACTTGAAGTGAGGTTTTGCCTCACTTTTTTTTTGTTTTTGAAAGAGCAGTTTTTAACAGAGTTTTGATTTCATCTTTTGAAGCAAGATAGGCTGCATCAAGTCCGCCATTGTCTTTTGCCGCCGGATCCGCATTTTTCTCAAGAAGAAGCTTTACCATTTCAGTATTGCCTGTCGAGCTTGCCGCCATGAGAGGTGTAAATCCGTTTTTGTTAGGTTTATTTACATCTGCGCCGTTTTCTATTAAAATAACTGCTATTGAATTTTTAGAAAAATATATCGATATCATGAGGGGAGTAGTTCCGATATTGTCTGCAAGTTCTATATCGGCTTTTTTTGCTATAAGGAGTTTTGCAGCTTCAGCATCTCCGTATCTTGCTGAAATATTCAGAGCCGAAACTCCGTTATTATCAACTGCATTTACATTGATGTTTTTGCTGAGAAGAAATTCTATTATGTCAATATTGCGGTAAGCGATTCTGTTTCTGCATGCGATGAGAAGGGCTGTATTTCCTCCGGATGTTGATGCGTTTATGTCGGCTTTTGAAGCAAGTGCTGATTTTATTTTTTCAAGATCATTCTGCTGAACTGCTTTGAGAAAAATTTCGTTTGAGTCAGATGCGTATAATCCTGAGAATATCAGGGCAAACAGAAGGGTTATGTGTTTCATGTCTCCTCCACAAAAAAGAGATAATAGAATAAATTAGGATGAAATGATCACCAGATATTGCAAATCTTTTTTTGGGGAGATTGAAATCTTTGTTCTTCTGGTAATAAATTCGCATTATTTAACTTTCTTAAGTTTATTCCATAACTTGGCTGTATTGTTGATATTTTTATAATAGTCTGTAAAAAAAATGAAATTTGGAAGATAAAAATATGGCGCTTTCCGTATTAATTACGGAGGCATTTATGAGGTTGAGAAGCAGTGCGAATATTGAATTATTTTCTTATTCTCTTTTGATTCGGGCTTGCAATGTGAAAAAGATTTCTTTGTCAAAAATGATATCTTTGATAATGCGTAATGCTGTGATGCAGTATGATTTTAATAATAAGGCAGTTCTTTTCCGGAATGTCAAGTATCAGTCGAAGGGATTAAAGTATAAGATCATCCACTTTTATTTTGAAGCCGAAGAATATGAGATTTGTTTGGATATGAGGAAGTTTGGGAAGGTTTCTGTTTCAAGTATCTTGAATGTCTGGATTAAAAAGTTTGTTGAAAAATTATTTTCGGATAGGAAATCAGTTAATGTTAAATTTAAACTGGATAACTATGCTATTAGATATTTTGCCAAATTTGCAAAAAAGGACAGTGATATAGGATTTCTAATTGAAATACAACGAAGAGCCCTTTCCCCCTGAATAAATATTTATTATTAAAAATATTTGCCGAATTTATTATTCTTTTGCATTATGGAAGTGAAATTACAAAAAAAGCTCTGCGGATTAATGCAGAGTAAAAATAATCAAATATTTCGGAGGATTCATGAAACATCAGTTTCAGACTGAAGTTGACAAACTGCTTCATCTCATCATTCATTCTCTCTATTCGCACAAAGAGATTTTTCTCCGCGAACTCGTTTCCAACGCTTCTGATGCTATTGATAAACTGAAGTATCTCAAGTTCACAGATGATGCGTATAAGAATGTTGATTTCGACGGAAGAATAGATATCAGTTTTTCTGACTCAGACGGCAAAAAAACTTTAACTGTGTCAGACAGCGGTATCGGTATGGATGAAATCGATCTCACTGAAAATCTTGGTACTATCGCGCGTTCAGGAACTAAGAATTTTATTGAGAAACTCACAGGTGATGCGAAGAAAGATTCTAATCTTATCGGTCAGTTCGGTGTAGGTTTTTATTCTTCGTTTATGATTGCGGATGAAATTGAAGTTATTTCCAGAAAAGCCGGAACGGATAAAGCCTACAAGTGGGTGAGCGACGGAAAAACCGGTTTTGAAATAACAGAGGATGAAAGATCGTCCCACGGTACTACAATAATTCTCAAACTTAATGAGAACGGATCAGAATACGCCAACAGATGGCAGATTGAACAGCTTATTAAAAAATATTCGAATCATATTGCTTGTCCGATTTATCTAACATACGAAAGTGAAAAAGACGGTAAGAAAGAAACCGTTACTACTCAGATTAATTCTGCTAGTGCGTTTTGGAAGCGAAGCAAGTCGGAACTTAAAGATGAAGATTACAATGAATTCTACAAATCTCTTTCAGGCGACTTTGAAGATCCTATGTTTCACATTCATACCAGAGCTGAAGGAACTCTTGATTACACCACGCTCTTTTTTATTCCTAAAAAAGCTCCATTTGATCTCTTCCGCTCGGATTATGCTGCGGGTGTGAAGCTTTACGTTAAGCGAGTTTTCATTACAGATGATGAAAAAGAGCTTATGCCTGTATATCTTCGATTTGTGAAAGGTATTATTGATTCAGAAGATCTTCCTCTTAATGTCAGCCGAGAGATTCTTCAGCAAAATAAAGTTATGTCTAAGATCCGCAGTAATTCAGTGAAAAAAATTCTTTCAGAGTTTGAAACTCTTTCAAAGAATAAAGAAAAATATGCTGATTTCTACAAAGAATTCGGAAAACCGCTGAAAGAAGGTTTGTATCAGGATTTTGAAAACCGTGAAACTCTCACTGAGCTTGTACGGTTTAAATCTACTAAGCGTGAAGGATTTGTTTCTTTCGCTGAATATGTTTCTTCTATGAATTCAGACCAGAAGTCCATTTATTATATTACCGGCGGTACTGAAGAGAATCTTAAGAATTCTCCGCTTTTGGAGTATTATCGCAAAAAAGATATCGAAGTTCTGATAATGGATGATGAAATCGATGAGATAGTCATTCCTTCTCTTTTCAAATACAAGGACTTTGATCTCAAAGCTGTAAACCGCACCGATTCTGCTGACGAACTTAAAACTGAGGATGAAAAGAAAAGCGAAGAAAGCGCTAAAGATGTAATTGAGAAGATTAAAAAAATTCTCGGCGACAAGGTTAAAGATGTTAAGGCTTCATCCCGTCTTTCTGATTCTCCTTGCTGTGTTGTAGCAGATTCAACTGATCCTTCATTTCAGATGCAGGCAATGCTTAAAGCAATGGGACAAAGCGGCGGAGAGGTAAAACCGGTTTTTGAAATTAATCCGAATCACGCGATTATTAAAAAGCTTGAATCAACTTCAGATGAAACGGTTCTTGAAAACACTGTTAATCTTCTTTTTGTTCAGGCGATGATGCTTGAAGGCGGAAAGATTGACAACACTGCATCATTTGCGAAAGCTATGAACGCAATGCTTGAAAAGGCTCTTTAAGTTTGAACATAACACAAACGGACGGCTTTAGCCGTCCGTTTGTGTTATGTATTTAATATTTCTTTCCAATTGAAACTATTCATAAAATTTATATTATCTAAGTTATTAAATAATAATAAAATAATTATTATTTTCTGGAAATTCATTCTTTTTGAGTTATAATCATTTAAAGGGAAAAGTGTATTTTCCAAATCGGAGGCTATATGGCTAAAATAAC
>JAKPJF010000117.1 GCA_029554345.1 Spirochaetota bacterium
GGAAATAATCAATTACAATCTGACTTTTGTAAAAAAAGATTATAAGCGGTCAATTATTCAGCCGTATTACGCCAAAACAAAAGGCACGGATAATCTCTCGCTATTTGAAGAAGACAGCGACATTGAAGTTTCCTTTATTGAATATCTGGAAAAGGCAAAACAGGTGAAATGGTGGTTTAAGAATGGCAAACAAGACGGCTCTTATTTTGCCGTGCCTTATTTTGAAAACGGACAGGAAAAGCCGTTTTACATTGATTTTATAGTTATGCTCAACGACGGACGGCTTGGCTTGTTTGATACGAAAGGCGGAATTTACGCCAAAACGGCGAAAGAACGAGCCGAAGGATTGGCGGAATATATTGCGGCAGAAAACAAAAGCGGCAAAAAACTATTCGGCGGAATAGTCTTGAAAGATAAAAATAGCTGGCGATATAACGACAGCAAAAAATATTCCTACAATCCAAACGATTTGAAGGATTGGAGATTTTTAGACCTTGGCTAATATGTTTATTCAGAAGCTCACAATAAAAAACCTCAAATGCTTTGCCGATGAGAGCGAAGCAATGGAATTTAATGTTCCTGACGGTAAAACGGAAGGAAGCGGACTTAATATCTTTGTCGGCGAAAACGGGACAGGGAAAACGGCAACCTTAGAAGCAATAAACTTTCTAACAGAAAGTCATTTTGCGATTCAAAACAAATTGAAAATTTTTGATTTTCATAAAGACACGAGCGAAATAATCGTTGAGGCGATTTTCAATCAGAACTTTAACTACAAAATGCCCGAAACATATCGCGGTCAATTTTTTGAATGCAATGGCTTGATTTTTACCGCCAGCCAAAGAGACAGAAAATCGCCCGGAAAACTGCTTTCGCCAGCCCTTTCTGTTTCTACAAGCGTTTTGAATGTTGACCAAAATTACAAAAACTCAGAAGGCAAGCAAGGCAAATCCGTTGAGGAATATCATAAAATATTTGACGCAGGCAAGTTAGATAAAGATGAGCTTAATATTTTTTATTTTGATAAATACCGCACAAGGCATATAACGAGCGGAACTTTTACAACGACTTTTGATCGTATTATTGATGACTTGAACTGGAAATTTGTTAAAGGATTAAAAGATAACCAAGAAAATAAAAACGCAGTAATGAAGTTAGCGAACGATTATTTTGCGAAAATGATTGAAGTTGCCCAAAAAGGCACCGGCGAAAAAATATCGCAAGAGACGAAAGCATTTTTTAACAGGGAAGATTTTGAAAAAATAAAAATGGATTTTATAAACATTTTATGGCCGTTTTCCGACGCTTTCTTTGCGCTTCGTGAAGAAAATGAGGCAAATCAAATACCAGTCGCAAAGCTCGGCTCGGGAATTGAAATGATTTTTACGCTTCTACTGCTTCGTTCCATTTCTAATCAATCAAAAGGGTCAATAATCTATTTAATTGATGAACCGGAAATATCACTACACCCGCAGGCACAGAAAAAACTTTTTCAGTTGTTATTGCAGGAGTCTAAGGATAAGCAAGTTTTTATCTCAACTCATTCTTCTTATTTTACCGAGCCGAGCTTCATAAAAAATATTGCTCGTTTTCAAAAAACAAAGGAAAACAAGATTATTGTCCATAAACTTAAAGACGATACTCTGGCAGACGAATTGAAAGAAAACAGAAATTTCTTTTTTCGCCACAGGGATTTGTTTTTCACGGATGCCGCAATTTTTCTTGAAGGCGTAGAGGATTATGACAGATACTCAAAATTTTGCGAAGGCAATGATTTTTTAGGTTTGCTTGGTAATTTTTATATGATGAATGGTTGCGACCCGACTTTGTTTTTTGAAAAATTCTGCGGGCAATTCGGCATAAAATATTTTGCGGTTGTTGATAAAGATTTTTCAATCAATCGTTCAAAATGGCATAGGGAAAATAGAAAAAAGTTTATTGCCGACTTGAAACAATTTATAAAAGACAAGGCAATAAACTTTGATGAAAGTAAATTTGATCAAGAGTTGAAAAAAGAACTTCAGGAAACGCCAAGAACTGACGACAGAGAAGCCGAAGAAATTGATTTGGACAAGGTAAAAGTTTTGAAGGTGAAGAACAAGAATATTATTGTACTCAAACAAGGCGAGGTTAAAGATTACCTTGATAAAGACGGGAATGTTGTTTCAGAAGGGAAAAGTGATAAAATAAAGGAGTTGAAGGCGATCTTTGGATATATTGCAAAAGATTTCCCCACCCACCGCCCAATTTGAAGTCCCGCCGCCGTCCGAAAAAATCGCTGGGGGTTTCCAGCAGGCGGGCAAAAAGGAAGGGGGTCTGGGGGAAGGAATTTTTGCCCGCCTGCTTTCCGCGCCGAAGGCGTGGCAGGGGTGGGAAGCGGCTCGTCTCTGCTTAAG
>JAKPJF010000124.1 GCA_029554345.1 Spirochaetota bacterium
AACAAATCCTCTGCCGAAAAGAAGTTATTCTCTTTATACTCCTGCATTCAAATGGATTATCGGAACGGGCAATTACGTTCATGACATTCAGGAAGAAGTTGATAAAAAAAGTACAGCTCTGAAGGAAAGACTGGAACGCAATATACTGATAATTTGTTCGGTCTCACTGATAATTCTCATCATTTCATTTTTGACGGGTATTATCACCGGAAAAAAAATCAGCCGTCCGGTTGAAAAAGTTACCGGTGAGATGAAAAAAATGTCTGATTATGATTTAACTGAAAGCGGATATCTCAACAAACTACTGAAAAGAAAAGATGAGATTGCCGTAATGAGCGGATCCCTTATGCAGATGAGAAAACAGCTTAACTCGGCCTTTCTATCAATAAGGGACGCTTCGAACGAACTTTCAAGTTCCGCAACAGAACTTTCAGCATCAACCGTTTCATTTTCCAACAATGCTCAAAGTCAAGCCGCCTCCGCCGAAGAAATAACCGCAAGCATGGAACAGCTTTCAGCAGGCATGGACAGCATTGCATCAGACACAGAAGTTCAGCACGAAACTCTTCAAAAAATGACGAAGACGCTGGCATCCATGACAGAAAGCATACGTGAAATGAATTCGCTGATCAATGAGACGGGATCTTTAACTAAAAAAATATCTGAAGATGCCAAGTCCGGCGAATCATCCATAAAAAACATGGAAAACAGCATGTCGAAAATCATTCAAAGTTCGGCAGATATAAGCGGAATTATTACAATAATCAGAGATATTTCAGAGCAGATAAATCTTTTGTCTTTGAACGCGGCTATTGAAGCTGCGCGCGCAGGGGAATCAGGCAGGGGCTTTGCCGTTGTAGCCGATGAAATATCAGCTCTCGCAGATCAGACCGCGGAAAGCATAAAAGGAATTGAGTCTTTGATAGAAATAAACACCGATGAAATTAATGCAGCCAGAAACAATATCGAAAACTCAGTAAGAACAACTCATCTTATTCTTAACGGAGTTAATGAAATTGATTCTAAAATGCAAATTGTTGCTTCTAACATGTCAAAGCAGGAGGAAGTGAGCAGTCATACTTATTCAGAAATCAAAAACGTAATAGAAAATTCAGAGAACATAAAAGTTTCGACCGAAGAACAGAAAATTTCCTCTCAGGAAGTTGTTTCTTCGATTTCAACAATAAACGAATCTGCTCAGGCCGTTGCAGGCGGATCAGAAGAGCTTGCCGGTAATGCAGAAAACCTTAATGCTCTTGCTGAAAAATTAAATCACACAGTAGGTGTTTTCAAAATTTGATTTGCGGCATAAACAATTTTAGAATTAAAGCAATTTTCAAATGCATTTGCGACGGCAGAATATAGAGAATACTTATATTTTTATTGACCCATCCAATCAAACCATGAGAAAATAACTTCACTTTTTCACTCATGTATTATTTGCAGGAGAAAACTTCTATATGGCTTTAAAATTATATCCGCATCATGAAAGCACTATCGAAAACATCAGAAACGAATTTATTTCTGACGAAAATATCTTAGCGATTTTAGCGGGAGGATCAATCGCACACGGTTATGCAAGAGAAAATTCAGACGTTGACATAGTTTTTGTTCTAACCGACAAAGAATATGACCGCAAAAAATCCGATGATAATCTGCTGTATTTCAACCTTGAATTATGCACGTATTCTGAAGGTTATGTTGACGGCAAATGCGTCAATATGGATTATTTACGGCTGATAAATGAAAAAGGAAACGAACCGACCCGCTACGCCTTCAAAGACGTTTTTTTCATTTTCTGCAAGGATGACAGCATCAAAAAACTTGTGGAAGAAATTCCGTCTTTCAACGAGTCAGCCAGAGAAGATCATGCACAAAGGTTTTTCGCACAACTTACAGCATGGAAATGGTTTCTCTCTGAAGGCAATAAACACAAAAACCGCTACCTTGAAAACCTGGCTGTCAGCAATTTTGTCATGTATTCGTGCCGCTTGATTCTTAATCATAACAGACTTTTATATCCGTTTCATAAGTGGATGCTTAAAGAAACCGAAAAAGCCGAACATAAACCTGAAAAATTCATGGCGAACATTCAAAAGCTTATAAAAAACAGAAACACCAAATTAATGGATAGAATATATGCGGATCTGAAAGACATGAAACTTTGCGATTTTGACGAAATCAGATGGGGAACATTTTTTCATAAAGACATTGAGACAACCTGGATGCGCCATGAGCCTTACATCGCTGACTTATAAGGAAATAAGTTCTTCAACTAAGCATCATCATCTTTTCCAAAATCCATATCAGGATAAAGTTTATTCGCGCAATCTCTGCACAAAGAATGACTGAAGTCAGCACTTGAATGATCTTTAATATAGTCTTCAACCTGCTCCCAGTATCCTTTATCATTACGAATTTTTTTACAAACCGCACAAATCGGAAGCAGACCGTCAATCCGCTTAATTCTTTTGATTGAATCTGAAAGCTCCGCAACGAGATTTTTTCTTTCCCTGCTTAGAGAACTTATTTTATAAAGAGCAACCGACAGTATACACAAAATAATCATATAAACGTAAATAATGCTCAAAATATGCTTCTTAATTCTATTTGTATAAATTATATTTGACAACACCAATCGGATGTATGCAATCTTATAAACGCATTTTTAATGCGATACTCTGGCTTTTCCGGACATGTGATTACCGCAATTTTGCGATCGAAGAAAAGCTTCTATTTGGACAAAAGCAATTGAAAAAAACAATTATATTATTTTCTTTAATCTTTTTCTCATGTTCTAATGAATCTGATGATAATGATAGCGTCAATTATATCGGCTTATCATACGGTTCTGAAACAAATCAGAAAATGGATCTTTATTTGCCTGCCGGAAGAAACAGCGAAACTCCTTTGCTGATAATAGTTCATGGAGGCGGATGGGCCGGCGGAGACAAATCAGAGGGCGGCGACTGGCCGAAAGGAATTTCACAGAGAAATATGGCAGTCGCCAACGTTAATTACCGGCTTATCGACGGAGTCTCAGTTACTTGGCGAGATCAGATCGAAGATATTGATTTAATTGTCGATTTTCTACAGTCCAAAAGCGACGATTTTGAGTATTCAAGTAAGAAAATAATAATGATGGGGCAAAGCGCCGGAGGGCATCTTTCTCTGCTGTATTCTCATAAATATGATACGGCTGGAAGAATCAAAGCTGTCATTTCACTAGCCGGACCTACGGATCTGACATCGTCGGAGCTGAAAACATATCTGACGGCCAAAGGAATACTGCTCAGTCAGGTGTTTACCGACGCAACTCAGGAAAACGATGCGAGCCCTGCAAAAAATTACAGGAATCTTCCGACTTTGTTTCTGCACGGTAAAGTTGATGATGTCGTCCCATACAGCCAATCTAAAGATATGTACACCGCGATGAACGCCAGCGGCTTCTTCTGCTCTCTAGTTCTATTTGATGATACCGGTCATTCCGTTGTATCAAATGATTCCAACCCAAGCGTAAACAGATTCAATGAGGTTAACACGGCAATTCTCGACTGGATAAAAAAATACTCGAAATAATTATCATGGAACTTTATCAGGGAGATTCATTTATTAGTCATTATGCCCGAGAAGCCATGTCAAATCAACATAAAAAGTAAAAGACAGAATCATCAATAAATGCATATTTCATTAATCACATGTCGCAAATTATTTATCACTCTCCATTATTATTTTTTTATCACATCTGTATTCATAAATTATATTTGACCGAATCATTCAGTAATGATATACTTATTGATGGATTTCTATGCGATACATGAATTTTTCCAAATGCGGAATCACTGCAAATCGGTGTTCAACAGGAGAAATTACTATATGAGTATAAAAACTGAAAATTGGGAGCTAATAGAAAAAGAAAATAGTTCCTGCGATTTAATATTTCACAGAGATTGGAAACACAAAACTAAATTAGAGAAAAAAGATTTTTTAAATAAATTCATATATCTTTTTATCTTAATTAATGCCGTCCCATTTGTTTTTCTGATTATTGATTACTATCAAAACAATTTCGTTTACATAAGACCGGAATTAAAACAACTAGTTGTATTATTTATGATCCCATGGTTTATAATCTTATTAATAAGATTCTTTTTCCCCTTTAAACCCTTAATCTGGGAGTGCTCAGACGGCACATTAAAAATTAAAAATAAAATATTAGCAAAACCCGATTTAACGCAGATACGGCTGAAAACAATTAGTCGAAAGAAAAACGCCTTAGCGTCTTCAGATTTTTATCAAATACTGGAATTTGAATCAAAATTTTTCAAAATAGAGTTAAAAGGTGAAAAGAAAGTCATTTATTCAAAGCTAATTAGCTATTACGAGAAAAGCAGTCTTTCAGATGCCCTACAAAAAGTAGCCGATATAGTAAATATCACTTATTCTGACAATTAAACTATTGCCAGAGACTCTTTTTTCCTCTGATAAAATATGTTTAATCAAAAATGTTTGGAAAGGTATTTCGCATGCCACTCATCTCTAGGCCTGCATCATAATAAATATTTTCATACACTAGACTATTAATCAATATAAAATACCCTGACACGTATCCCGCATACAAACGTTTGCAATAATAAAATTGACAAATTCATACCATGAAACGCACTTAATCTATAATTATTACTCAAGCTATTTTAGGAGGATTAAATAATGAAATACGGTTATTTTGATGACGCCGCAAAGGAATATGTTGTCACAAACCCTAAAACACCGGTTAAATGGATTAATTATGTCGGAGGACTT
>JAKPJF010000127.1 GCA_029554345.1 Spirochaetota bacterium
TAAATGGAACGAAGTCCGACAGCCTAGCCCGGCAGGCAACCGCAGCGCAGGCATTCTGTGTCATTGCGAACCATGCGTCAGCGGTGTGAAGCAATCCGACGCAGTCGTTGCGAGACGGCGCAAGCCGCCTCGGCAATCTCAGGGCCTGCCCCGTTAGAGATTAAATTAATCTCTAACGGGGTTGACACTATAATAATCGGCGGGTATAATCTTTTACCGTAATTAGAAGCTCCAAATATAGAAAGTCTCAACTGGAAATGGTAAAATAATAACTCGATCACCGACGCCGATTAATGCCGTGTACGCCTGTCTTTGCATAGTTGAATTATCGGCAAGCTAACGTTAAAGATTACTCAAGACCAATAAACAAATGAAATTACTAGGGTTTCGATATTTTTAAAATAATTTAGACGGAACTGCGCTTTAGCTTATAATAGTCTTATAATTTAATAATTATAGGAGAATGTTTATGAGATTTTCTGTTGAAATAGAACTCAGTGGCAGTAAATTAGTCATTCCCACCGATTATCGCCGAAATATTCTTTCTTTGATAAAAGAGGCGATTAATCCAGGCCAAATCGGTACGGAAATCTATGAGAAGTATTACGTCAAAGAAGCCAGAAAGATAAAGCCGTTTACATTTTCGGTTCATTTTAAAACCGATGACGAACAGAGCGAAAAAGGCCGTCTGAGCCTTACAGAACCGAAACTGAACCTGTTTTTTTCGGCAAGTGATTCTGTCTTTCTGATTTACGTTTATAACGGGCTGGTTCAATTAAAGAAAGATTATCCGCTTTTCCCCGGACTTAAAGCAAAAGTGGGCCGCTTCAACCTGGAGCAACAAAAAAACTTTCAATTAAGTGAATCCGTCTTTAAAACCTGCTCACCCCTTCTTGTGCGGGATACCGACGCGTCTGGCAAATCGCGGGGCTATATCACTGCTGACAAACCAGAATTTGAAGACAGGCTTTACCATTCCGTCAAATCCATGTGTAAAGCGCTGTTGGATGGCACACCCGAACTGAAGAAAAATGACTTTGCCGCCGAATGGATACGTTCGCAAACCGTCCGGATCAATCACTATCAAAATAAAGATGCTTCGCCGGACAGCAAAAAAGAAATGATTGAGGCAACATCCGGAACCATCAAAATAAAAGCCCCGGCCAATGTTTTGCAACTGATCTACGATGCCGGAATCGGCGCAAAGCGAAGCCAGGGGTTCGGAATGTTGGATGTGCTTTGATTAGAAAAAAAGTAAACGAATTGGATGCCAAAGCAACTACCGAGGAATACTCGACAACTGCCGTCTTATGCAAGGGCTAGAAAACAAAAAAATAAAACTATGAATGGAATGCAGCGGAGATAAAATTCAAGTGTATCAGTTCGGATAAAGGCGGTCACTGGGAGGTTGTGGGATGAAACATCGGATTTACATGCGGGATTGGTTTTTCAATGCCGGAATTATCGGTTTTTTACAGGTTGTCAGCGAAGGGAAGGATATCGAGAATATTTCAGACGTCAATATTGGCGATAACTATATTGAATTTGATGATAATGCCTTAGATGATTTTGGCCCAAAGTTCATCAAACAGTCATTTTTGCTGTTCTTTAATAAATATTTTTTAATCAGCAAGTTGAACAAATCGATAAAAAACATTGATGAAGTCATCCAGAAGAAAACCAAAGGGAAACCTGTAAAAAAAGAAATAGAATTCATCAACAAGTTTCCATATTCAGGATTTATTTCTCTTATTGACAAACGACTTGACGATAAATTAGATCCGACAACATACACGAATATCTGCCATGAGATAATAAGACATTTGGAAGAACATACAGATTTGCAAATCTATAGCACTTTGATGTTATCCGATGGGGGCAATGCCTTCATTAAAGAATTTGTTACGAATAATCTCATAGGTGTCACTACCGATCCGCGAAATAGAGCCCGAGCGTTTGATAAAATATCAGAATTTATTCAGGCCATAAAAGAAATGGATTACGCACGCACAGTTCAAAACGAATCAAAGTGCGTCTCTTGTCAAAATGAAAAAGTCAAGGGCGCAGAGGTCTTTAGTACCGCAATTTCTGGAATAATTGGTTTTAATAAAGATAATTCCAACTGGGTATGGGGTTTTAAAGATTCGAAGGCCAAAATATGTAACCTATGCGCATTGATTTACAATATCGCTTTTCTTTCCTTTGCATATATTTATGCAGGCGAAAGAAAGTTCTTCTTCGTTAACTATAACTCAACGGTGCTTGGCCAATGGAAAACTATCCAGAGATTTATTTTGGAAATTAAAAAGCATCACGAAAAGCCCGCCTATGCGATGATTAAAGAGACGGTGCGTATTATACGTGATCATCAGATGCGCAACATTAGAGAAAACGTAAATTTCATCGAAATTCCAGAAAGTACCGTAAAAGGATACAATATCCTTTCCTATAATATTGATAGTGACATCGCAGAATTTCTCCATCCTTATCTCCAAAATAATACAATGCCAAAGGGCTTTTATATAATCAAAGATGCGTATTTTAATTTAGACGAGCAATTACTTAAAAGCACAGTCACCCGTCAGGTTGATTATGGCTTATTGCACACATTCCTGTCGTTATGGCTCCAAGGTCGAAAGAACCAAAATAACGAACAGAAGAAAGC
>JAKPJF010000138.1 GCA_029554345.1 Spirochaetota bacterium
ACAATGCCTCTGATATTTTTTCCGCCTGGCCCGATAAGCCCGCCGATCTTATCCTGAGGAATGCTGACTTTCTTGAATCTTGGAGCATAAGGTGAAAGTTCCTTGTTAGGCTCAGAAATAACTTCATTCATCTTTTCAAGAATATGAAGTCTTCCTTCTTTTGCCTGAGCAAGAGCCTCTTTCATGATCTCAGGAGTGATTCCTTCAATCTTGATATCAAGCTGAAAAGCTGTGATACCTTCTTTTGTTCCGGCTACTTTAAAATCCATGTCGCCGAGATGATCCTCGATTCCCTGAATATCAGTTAATACCGCGTGCTTTCCTTCTTCCATTACAAGACCCATTGCAATACCCGCGATAGGAGCCTTTACAGGAATACCGGCGTCAAAAAATGCAAGCGAACCCGAGCATACAGTTGCCATCGAAGAAGATCCGTTTGATTCAAGAACCTCGGATACAAGTCTTATCGCGTAGGGAAATTTTGAAGACTCAGGAAGCGTCCACTGAAGAGCACGCTCAGCAAGAATTCCGTGACCGATTTCACGTCTTCCGGTTGAACCTATTCTTCCTGTTTCACCGACTGAAAACGGCGGAAAGTTATAATGGAGGAAAAATCTTTTTACTTCTTCGCGGTTCATCGTGTCAACTTTCTGAACATCTTTTTCAGAACCGAGCGTTACGATGCCCATACTCTGAGTCTGACCTCTAGTAAAAAGACTCGAACCGTGCACACGCGGAAGAATTCCGGCTCTAACAGAAATAGGACGCACTTCATCAAGCTTTCTTCCGTCGGCGCGTTTTTTGTCGAATATTATTCTTCTTCTGACGATGTCGCGGTCAATATCATGAACGGCATTATAAATATCTTTCGCGCCGTCAGGATATGTTTCTGCTAATTCTGCCTGTGCTTTTACAACGATGGCATTGAATGCGTCTTCACGTGCTTTCTTTTCAAGTACATCACTCAGTTTTTCAATTTCAGAAAGATACTTTGATTTTACTGCATTGAATATTTCTTCATTAATTTTTGCACCGACATAGCTCATAAACGGCTTGCCGCATTTAGCTTTCAGCTCACTCTGAACTGCGCATATCTTTTTGATATTATCATGCGCAAACATAACAGCATTGAGAACATCTTCTTCTGTTACATTTTTTGAAGAACCTTCAATCATTGTAACAGCATTCACTGTTCCGGCAACCATCAGGTCGATATCGCTTTTTTCTATCTGATTAACATCAGGATTCGCGATAAACTGACCGTCAATGCGTCCTACACGCACAGCTCCGACAGGTCCGTGAAAAGGAATACCCGATATTGTAACTGCGGCAGATGCTGCGTTAATTGCAAGAACATCCGAAGGCTGTTTTCTGTCTGATGAAAGCGTTGATATTACTATCTGAACTTCGTTTAGAAAATCTTTAGGGAAAAGCGGACGCAAAGGTCTGTCAGTTATTCTACACACAAGAATTTCGTGATCGGCAGGGCGTCCTTCTCTTTTAATATAACCGCCCGGCATTCTGCCGGCAGCATAATATTTTTCTTTATACTCAACGCTTAGAGGGAAAAAATCCCTGTCGGCAGAAGGCTTCTTGTCGGCAACAGCTGTGGCGAGAACTGAAGTCTCGCCCATAGAACATAAAATCGAACCGTCAGCCTGCTTTGCAAGTTCGCCCGTTGAAAAACTTATCGTTTTTCCGCCAATTTCTACTCCAACTTCGTGGATCATAATTACTCCTTGTTTGAGGCCGATTATTTTCTAAGACCGAGCGACTCGATAAGGCTTCTGTATTTGCTGATGTCTTTCCTTTTGTAATAATCAAGAAGTCTTCTTCTCTGACCAACAAGCTTGAGGAGACCTCTTCTTGAATGGAAATCTTTTGCATGAGTTTTGAAGTGCTCAGTAAGGTGATTGATTCTTTCAGTAAGAAGCGCGATCTGAACTTCCGCTGAGCCTGTGTCGCCTTCGTGTCTTTTGAATTTTGTAATGATTTCAGCTTTGCTTGTCATAAATACTCCCGTATTTGATAATTATTTTTTTGCCGCTTCGCAGCTAGTTAAAAACGCAAAGATAGCTTAACAGCCCATCTTTTTCGTCCCTTCGGGCAATTGCAATAAGTTTTTGAGACTCATCAAAGAGTGCAAATTCGGACATGCCCGCATATCCAACCTGTTCAGGATGCATTATCAGTCCGTTTTTAACTTTCGCAGATAATTCCGCCGAAAGCGAAACTGAAGGCATCCAATCAACGGCGCTTTCCATTGAAACAATGAAAGAAGTACGCCCTGATGAAAAAGCTTCTCCGAATTCATCGGGTTTAATTGCGTCATTTACGCTGAATTTTCCCGATACAGTTCTTCTCAGAAAAGCAAGATGCGCGCCGACAGAAAGTTTTTCACCGAGATCCCGTGCAATCGAACGTATATACGTTCCTTTTGAACAGAATATCTCTGCGCGGACTGTCATATCGGCAAGATTTACCGACTTTATATCGATTGAATAGATTTCTATTGCTCTCGGAGATAACTCGATTTGTTCTCCGTTTCTGACCCGGTCGGAAGCTCTAACCCCGTTGACTTTAAGCGCGGAATACCGCGGAGGGATCTGCAGCTGTTTTCCCTTCATGGAAAGAAGGGCACCCGTAATCATCTCTTCTGTTAAAAAGGATGTATCACAAGCGGCGACCGGAACACCGTCAGAATCGTACGTATCCGTCGATTCACCCAGCTTTATCACCGCAGTGTATTTTTTGTCGCTTTCAAGAAAGAAACGCGTGAGACGTGTTGCTTTCCCGGTGGCTGCGACAATCAAGCCTTCTGCGGCTTTGTCGAGAGTTCCAGAATGACCTATTTTTTTAACCCGCAGAAGTTTCCTTACACGGGCTATCGCGTCAAAAGACGTTATACCTGCCGGTTTGTCTATCAATAAAATTACATCATTCATCGTCGGAAGTTTTTTCTTTAGCCAGTCCGTCAATGAGATTTACAACACCAAGACCTTTTTCGATTGAGTCGTCATAGACAAAATTCACATCGGGAATAGTCTTGATCTGCATTTCTTTTCCAAGATGAAATTTTACAAACCCTGCAGCGGCATTAAGACCTTTTATAGTCTTTCTTTTTTCATCGGCTCCGCCGATTACCGATATATGAACAGTTGCGATAGTGCGGTCATCATTGAGTTCCGCCTTCACAACAGTTGCAAACCCTATTCTCGGGTCTTTTATAACCCCTTTGATCAGAAGATCGCCGATTATTCTTTTTATCAGCTCTTCAAGCCTTTCTTTTCTATAAGATGCCATTTATACCCCGAGCTTCTTAGCTACTTCCGTAAGCTTGTAGAACTCAATGGTATCATCAACACGGACATCATTGAAATTATTTACGCCGATACCGCATTCCTGACCGCCGAGAACTTCATTGGCGTCATCTTTGAAACGCTTGAGCGATTTAAGATCTCCGTCAAAAACCACAACCGACTCGCGGATAACTCTGACTTTGTTTGTTCTCTGAATCTTTCCGTCGACGAGAATACATCCCGCGATAGTACCGATTTTTGAAACTTTGAATATCTGTTTAACTTCAGCATGACCTGTAATTGTTTCAATGATATCCGGCGCAAGCATTCCTTCCATCGCTTTCTTAATATCATCTGTTACTTCAAAAATGATATTGTACATCTTGATCGAAACTTTTTCAGCTTCGGCAAGATCCGCGATCTTTGGAAGAGGACGCACATGATAACCGATAACAATTGCATTCGATGCCGAAGCAAGCATAACGTCACTTTCGTTTATTCCGCCTGCTCCCGCATGAATAACCTTAACTCTGATTTCATCAGTTGAAAGTTTTTCAAGAGCGTCTTTAAGGGCCTGAACCGAACCGTCAACATCCGCCTTAATGACGATCTTGAGATCCTGAACCGCACCCTCTTTGATCATATCGTTAAATGATTCAAGTGTAACTTTTTTAAACTGTTTAGCAGATTCAGCACGTTTAAGTTCCTGACGTTTCTGACCAATCTGTTTCGCGTATCTGTCGCTGACAACTGCCTGAAAAGGATCACCGGCTGACGGAATTCCGTCAATACCGAGAATTTCAACAGGAGTAGAAGGTCCGGCAACTTCAATAGCCTCGCCTCTGTCATTGAACATCGCACGCACTTTCGCAGAATAGACACCTGCAACAATAAAATCACCGACTCTAAGTGAACCGTTCTGAATAAGAACAGTACATACAGTTCCGCGCCCGTGCTCTATCTTGGATTCAATAATAGTTCCTTTTGCGCGGATATTCGGATTCGCCTTCAGATCAAGGATTTCAGCCTGCATAAGAACAGCTTCAAGGAGTCCTTCGATATTTATTTTCTGCTTAGCACTGATTTCTACAAAGAGATTCTTTCCGCCCCATTCTTCAGGAACGATTTCATAAGCAGTCAATGCTTCACGCACCTTCTGCGGATTAGCTTCAGGAAGATCTATTTTATTGATAGCAACTATGATAGGAACATTAGCGTCCTTCGCATGATTGATAGCTTCAACTGTCTGAGGCATTACACCGTCATTTGCCGCAACTATAAGAATTACCATATCGGTGACTTTAGCACCGCGGGCACGCATCGTAGTAAAAGCCGCGTGACCAGGTGTATCAAAGAAAGTTACCTTCTGACCATGAACATCAACCTGATAAGCTCCTATATGCTGAGTAATTCCGCCAAACTCCTGATCGATGACATTAGCGCTTCTGATTGCGTCAAGAAGCTTTGTTTTACCGTGATCGACATGACCCATAACGGCAACAACCGGCGGTCTGTGAATATTATCGACTGCATTGTCCTCTTCTTCCTCACGGATAACCGTTTCTTCATAAAGAGTAACAACCTTAACCTGAGTACCGTATTCACTTGCAAGAATCTCTGCAGTCTCGGCATCGAGAACCTGGTTTATTGTAGCCATAAAACCAAGCTTCATGAGTTTTGCGATAACATCACTTGCCTTAACATTAAGTTTCTTAGCAAGATCACCTACCGAAACGGTCTCTGTAATATCAATATTCTTAGGAATAGAAACTTCAGCGTCACGAAGTTCTTTTTTCTTTTTTGCGAGGAATGCTTTTTCCGCAGCTTCCTTTGCGGAAAGCTCTGCAAAGCGGCTCTTTTTTATATCTTTTTCTTTATCGCGTTCTTTTCTTTTTCCTCTATCAGCGCCCTTTGTCTGATCGAGTTCAGTTGAAAAACCTTCATTTGCCTGCGGTCTTCCGCCTGTCGGACGCGGACCTCTGTTTCCAAAAGATCCGCCTCTGTTAAAACCGCCTTCACGGCGCTGACCGCCGCCTTGTCCAGGAGTATACGGTCTGTTTCCGCCCTGTCCAGGAGTATACGGACGGTTCCCGCCTTGTCCAGGAGTATATGGTCTGCTTCCCTGTGGACGGTCGCCCTGTGGTCTGTCACCATATGGACGATTCCCCTGAGGTCTGTCGCCGTATGGTCTGCTTCCCTGTGGACGATCTCCGTATGGTCTAGCAACCTGAGGTCTGTCACCTTGCGGTCTATCTCCCTGCGGACGTTCCGGTCTTTCAGCCGACCGTTGCGGTTTGGAATCTCCAAAAGGAGAAACCGGCGCATCAACTGACTTCGCAGGTTTCTTTTCCAGAAAAGGTGTTTCTGCCGGAGCAGCCTTCTCAGCCTGTTCCGCCTGCATAGCTTCTTCTTTTGCTGTATGAGAACTAATATCGACTTTCTGCTTGAGCCGGATTTTCTTTTTCACGGAAAGCTTCTGTTCAGCCTGTTTTGCCCTCTCCTCTTTGAGTGATTCAATGCGGGTTTTTACGTATACCGCATCATTTGACGAAATTTCGCCATCATCACCCGAAATTTGAATCCCGAGATCCTTACAAATTGACTTAATGTCATTCTCGTTGACTGAACTGTTCCTTGCAACTTCGCTTATCTTCATGAAAATCCTGATAATTTATTTTATATTACTTGCTTTCATCTTCAGAAGGCTCCTCACCTTCATCAGCCTTTTCAACGTCTTCCGATTCCTCGTCGTCGTCAAAATCAACCATGCTATCAACTATTTCCCAAATTTCTTTTGCCGTTTTTTCTCCTATGCCGTCAATATCCTTAAGGTCATCAACACTTTTCTGAACAAGATCCTCGACTGAAAATATTCCTCCTTTTTCAAGAAGTTCAATATATCTTGCCTTAAGACCAAGCTCCTGAAGCGGAGTATAATCTTCGACATCGTCCGAGAAAAGCTGTCCGAACAATGAACGGGACTCGTCTGAGTTGAGAAAATTTCTATATTCTTCCTCTGTCATCACCGTAATTTCAAAACCGCAGAGTTCGGAAGCGAGTCTTACGTTATGGCCTATTTTCCCCACCGCAATCATTTTCTGTTCATTTTCAACGATTGCAATGACTTTTCCTGTTCTGGTTTCTATTACTTCTTTGACTTTTGCAGGTGTCAACGCATTTTCCGCAAGAGTTTTGCTGTCGCGGGAGAACTCTATGATATCAATTCTCTCTCCTTCAATCTCACGGACAATTGCCTGAATTCGGCTTCCCTTCATACCGACGCATGCACCGACACAGTCAACATCCCTGTCACGGCTCGAAACCATGACCTTTGTTCTCATTCCGGTTTCTCTGACGATTTTCTCAATACGGACTATTCCGTCATATATTTCAGGAATCTCCATTTCAAAAAGCTTCGCAACAAATTCAGGACGCGCGCGAGTCAAAACAATATTCGGTCCGCGGTTTGTTTTTTCTACAGTCCATACAAGCGCTTTTATTCTGTCGCCTGTCTTAAAATGCTCGCGGCTCGACTGCTCTCTCTGAGGAATAACACCTTCAACCTCGCCGTATCCTATATCAACAAATATGGTTTTCTTAACCTGGCGCTGCATGTATCCGTTGATGAGATCGCCTTCTTTTTCTTTGAAATCATCAAATATAATATTCTTTTTAAGCTCTTTGATCTTCTGCATCATGACCTGTTTGGCCGTCTGAGAAGCGATGCGGCTGAAAACCTTGAAAGGATCCTCTTCAACCTCGACATCATCACCAAGCTGGATATCTTTGTCTTTTTTGATCGCCTCTTCAAAGCCGATCTGACGTCCGGATTCATCAGGGCGTCTAACAACCATTTTCTTTGTAACTATTTTCATTGAATTTGAAGAACGGTCAAAAACAACCTTCATATCATCTGTTGTGCCGAACTGCTTGCGGTAGGCGCATTCAATAGCCGTTTTAACAATGTCTTCAATATGTTCCCTGGTAATCCCTTTCTCGGAAACAACAGACTGGAGTGCGTCAAAGAATTTTGCATTCATAATTAAACCCTTTAATAATCAAGATTCGAATTTTTTATATCATTATAGGAAATCTCTTCCATTCCCTTTTCTGTTTTCAAAACAACAGATTCATCACCGGCAGAAACAATTTTTCCTTTTACTGCTCCGCCTTTTTCTCCGCCGAGAATAATTTTGACCGGAGCACCGGAAAAACGGACAAATTCTGCTTTTGAACGGATTTTGCGCTTCAAACCCGGCGAGGAAATCTCAAGAGTGTAACTATCCTCGATTCCGGAATCTTCGATAAGTGAATTAAGTTTAGCCGTATATTTTACGCAGTCTTCATGCGAAACTATTGAACCGTTATCAATTCTGACAGTAATTACCGCACTGCCTTTCCTAAGCTGAATATTCTGTTCATAAACTTCAAAACCGCAGAGTTCGCATGCTCTATAAATAAGCTTTTCAACATCCGCTTTTGTGAATTTATCCAACAAATACCTCAGACCCACAGTAAAATAAAAAGCTGTCCTTCGGGACAGCTTTTGACAACATCAGAAATTACAGTCACTTTGATACTTGACTTGTATTTTGCAAGCTTTTTTTATTAAGATTGCATATCACAAACGGTTCATGAGATTCCTTATTCTCTCTCCGATAGGCGGATGCGAATAATGAAAAAAAACATAAAGCGGATGCGGAGTCAGATTTGAAAGATTGTTCTCTGCAAGCTTCTTCAATGCACCGGAAAGTTCTTCAGCTGAAAAATACTTTGATGCGAAATTATCAGCTTCATACTCATGCTTCCGCGAAAGCATGTTCAGAAAAATACCTGTTATTGTAGATATGGGAACATATAGAATACCGAAAGCGATTATAGCCATATGAATAGAATGCGCCTCCGCTCCCAAAGCCGAAGACAGAACACTGTTGCCGATAAAAAGACTTAAAACAAACAAAAGACCGCCGGTCTGAATAACGGAAAAAAGAATCATCATAAGAGTGTGCTTTTTTTTATAATGCCCGATTTCATGAGCAAGAACCGCAATGATCTGACCCGGAGTAAGTTCCTTAATCAGAGTGTCAAAAAGCACGATTCTTTTTTTTGAAAAAAGTCCGCTGAAATAAGCATTTGCTTTTGTAGTCCTTTTCGAACCGTCTATTACATAAATATTATCGAGTTTAAATCCGGCTTTTTGAGCAAAAGCAGTTATTCCGCTTTTCAGCTCTCCTTCTTCAAGAGGAGTCTGCTTGTTAAAAAGCGGCGCGATTACTGATGAATAAAACATCGTGAAGAAAATCATAAATACAGTGATTGTTATCCACGCAAATATCCAGAAAGTATCAGGAAATTTCTGAATAAAAATAACTATGAGAGAAAGAATTATCCCGCCTATTATTCCGCCGATAAGCCAGCCTTTAATCTTATCAAGAAAATATGTAAGCGGAGTTGTTTTATTGAATCCGTATTTCTGCTCAATAACAAATATGTCATATATCTCAAAAGGACTATTAATAAGATCAAACGATATAAGCAGAATTCCGAAAAAAATCAATGCGCTAAAACCCGGGTCTGTTGAAACAGATCTTGCAAATGAATCAACAAAGGCAAATCCGTCGAAAAACAGCATCAAAAAAATAAGAATTGAACTGAACACTGACGATATAACAGAGAAGCGGATATTTTCCTTTTCGTATTTCTGCTGTTTGGCATATTTTTCTTCGTCATATGTTCCTTTAAGTTCATCAGGAACGGATTTTCCGAGACTTTTGTAATTAAGAAAGGATAAAATCCTTTCCAGAATAAAATCAGCAATCAGAATGGCAACAATAAGGATAAAAACAGTTTCGGCTCTCAAAATTCCTCCGCTTGACTAATTGGAAAACAGTCAAACGATAATAGCAAACATTTTTTGAAAAGAAAAATAAGCTTACGGATAGAAAAATTTGAAGTAGTTTCAGAAGATAAACACCTTGACAGGGATGCCGGACTGAATTGAGAATTAAATAATAAAGGGGAAATATGAAAAAAAGCAAATATCTTAAAAACGACAAACGCCGCACTTTTAATATAGAAAAAATATTTGAACATTTTCTCTGGAGCGGAAGGTTTCTGGTTCTTTTCGCGGTTGTATCAAGTCTTATTGCTTCATTTATTTTATTCGTTCTGGCGAGCAAAGACATTCTTTTTACTTTAAAGGATATTGTATATTATCTCGGCGGAAATCATTCGATAGACATTCACACTCTTGTAATAGTAAACATTATAGGAGCAATTGACGTTTATCTCATAGCAGTGGTTCTAATTCTTTTCAGCTTCGGTCTTTATGAGCTTTTTATTTCACACATCGATACCGCAAAGAAAAGTGAAGCTTCAAGCATTCTCAACATCGGTTCCCTCGATGTGCTCAAAGATAAAATTGCGCAGGTTATAATAATGGCCCTCATTGTTAAATATTTTCAGATGGTTCTTAACCGTGCTCAGAATTTTTCAACAGCGCTCGACATGATATATCTTGCACTTTCAATTTTTGCTCTTTCAACAGGGCTTTATTTTCTTCATAAATCAAAATCAGGACACAATTAAGGAGGATCTATGAATATATTGGTACCGCTTGCGGAAGGTTTCGAGGAAATCGAAGCCGTAACAATCATCGACATGCTCCGCCGTGCAGGACATACTGTCACAACCGCATCACTTAAAAATAAAATTGTAACAGGCGCGCATTCAATTCAAATTACCGCCGACAAGATTCTTACTGAAATACGTTTTGAGGAATTCGGAGCTTTTATTCTTCCGGGCGGAATGCCGGGCAGCACAAATCTGCGTGATCATGACCGGGTAATGTCTTTTATTCAGAGAATCTACGCGGCAGGCGGGATTATCGGTGCAGTATGCGCCGCTCCGATTGCTCTTGGAAGAAGCGGAATTCTCGACGGAAAAAAATTCACATGCTTTCCGGGAGATGAAAAGGAAATTACTCATTCTAAATTTACAAATGAAGATGTAACCGTTGACGGCAAAATAATAACAGGAAGAAGCGCCGGAGTCACTGCTCTTTTCACGCTTAAAATTATCGAACTTATTGACGGAAAAGAAAAAGCTGAATCTCTTCAAAAAAGGATGTTTATCAAAGGTGATTTCTAAAAGCCCATGCGAATTTCTTCCCGCAAGCCCGGAAGAATTAAAAAAACTGGGCTGGGATTACATAGATATTCTTCTTTTGACGGGTGATGTTTATATCGATCATCCTTCTTTCGGAACAGCCGTAATCGGACGTTTTCTTGAACATCACGGGTTCCGAGTTGCTGTATGCGACGCGCTCAAAGATGATGATGTTCAGAAAATCGCTTCTTTCGGAAAACCCAGACTCTTCTATGGTGTATCATCAGGAAATGTTGACTCATCACTCATGAAATTTACCGCCTTCGGAAAAATCCGAAACGATGACCCTTACCTTCCCGAATCGATGGCAACTCAGAGACCTGACAGAGCACTTATAAAATACTGCAATCTCATCAAGCAGATAGACAAGGAAACTCCGGTATTAATCGGCGGAATAGAAGCTTCGATGCGGCGTTTCGCGCATTACGATTTTACGAGCGGAAAACTCCGCCGTTCGATACTTGCAGATTCGCGTGCAGATATTCTCGTTCATGGTATGGGAGAATTCGCATGTCTCGAATATGCAGAAAGACTCAGTTCCGGGGAAAAAACAGAAGGCATCGAAGGAACTATGATCTTCTCAAGCAATGCTCCCGAGAATTCCGAACAGCTTCCGGCCGAAGAAGAAGCTCTTACATCAAAGGAAAAATTTGCAGAAGCTTTCAGAATAACTTATTTAAACCGTGATAAAATGATATCACAAAAATCCGGTACACGCTATCTGGTTTCATACCCGCAGAAAGTTTTTTCACAAAGCGATCTTGATCTTGTGTATTCTCTTCCGTATTCGCGCAAAGTTCATCCAAAATACGGCAATGAAAAAATCGCTGCCTTTGAAATGATTAAATTCTCAATCAATTCTCACAGAGGCTGCGTTTCAGGATGCTCTTTCTGTTCTATATTTATGCATCAGGGCAAAAGAATCATATCGAGAAGTGGTGCAAGCTGTATAGCCGAAGCAGAAAAAATTGCTTCAATGAATTATTTCAAAGGACATATAACTGATCTCGGCGGACCTTCAGCAAACATGTACGGCACTGACTGTTCAAACGGCTGGAAATGCGCACGTGAAAGCTGTCTTTATCCCGCGCGCTGCAAAAATCTCAAAACCAGTCATAAAAGATGGTTTGAGCTGATGCGTAAAATCGATTCGGTCAAGAAAGTTAAACACCTTACTATCGGTTCGGGAATACGTTATGATCTTTTCATAAATGACAATCCGGAACTGCTTGATGAGTTTATCGAGAAAAGAGTGAGCGGTCAGCTCAAAGTCGCTCCCGAGCACACTGAAGAAATGACACTGCGCGCCATGAGGAAAAAACCCGTCTGCTCATTTGATAAATTCGCAGAAAAATATTTTGCATCAACAAAAAGACTCGGAATCAAACGCTTCATAATTCCTTATCTTATGAGCGCACATCCGGGTTCTACCGAAAACGACATGAAAAAAATGAAAGATAAAATTTTCCGTCTTCTGAAGTTTGTACCGAACCAGGTACAGTTATTCATTCCTCTTCCCGGAACAATTTCTTCAGTAACTTATTATACCGGATTCGATCCGCTTACAGGCGAAAAGTTCTTTTCAGAACACGATAAGAACAATAAACGCAGACAGCACGATATATTCTTCAAATAATTTTGGTTTATCAGTTTTTGCGCGGCGGATTTGATATTTTATCAAAAAGCATTTTCAGCATTATTTTAAGAATAAAATAAAAAAGTGACGCGACGGCAAGACCGGCCAAAGCATAAACGATACATTCCGAATTAAATGAAAATCCGGGAGTATAATTAACCAGTGTGCTCTTAAATATTTCGTAATCGGCATTTTTCAAAAACGCAAAAAACTTCAAAAACGAAGGACTTTGAGATATTTGATCAAGCGCCGTTTTCAGTTCAAGATATCTTTCGGCACTTGATTCAATTATTCTTCCGGTCTGGGCTATTTCCGGAACATTCGATGTTTTATGAAGAATGACATATTGCTCGAATGTTTTGCCGGTCATGGCAGCAGCCTGATTATACTGATCAAGCATGCGTTTAAGTTCGTCAATATGTCCGCCGAGCCTTTGCAGATAATGAACTACAAAATTCGGAAACTGAACAAGAGCAAGCGCACCGACAGCTGCAAGAACTCTTGAACAGAAACCGTCAACAGGAACAAGAATATATTTAAAAATGCCGTTCATATTAAGCTATCGCCGAAGTTCCGGCAGAAGCAAGATTTTTCTCTATCCCCTTCTCTGTTGCCAGTGCTGTAATGAGGGCAGCTTCTGTTACATCAAAAACCGGATTGATTATTTTTATTCCTTCAGGAACAACAGTAATATCCGAAAGGTGTGCAACCTCGCTTATAGGGCGCTCTTCAATTGCGGCATCACTTCCTTTTATAAGCGAATCATCTACCAAAAATGAAGGAGCAGCTACATAAAAAGGAACATTGTTCGCTTTTGCCGAAAGCGCCAGCATATATGTTCCTATTTTCGCAACGATGTCGCCGTTCTTCGCAATCCTGTCCGCACCGGTTATAACCTTATTAATTTTTCCTGTTTTCATCATAAAAGCAGCGGCATTATCAGTAATAACCGTAACGTCTATTCCATGTTTTTTAAATTCCCACGCGGTGAGCTTCGCACCCTGCAGATAAGGACGGGTTTCGGCGCAATATACCTTAATGTTATTATGTGCACGGACACCTTCGCATATAACGGGAATAACGGAGCCTTCTGAAACGGAAGCAAGCGCACCGTAATTAGAATATGTCAGGATCGAATCATTATCAGAAATGATTCCTGAACACTTATCAACAAGCCCTTTTGAATATTCCTTTTCTCTTGAAGTCATCAATTTAACTTCATTATCTAGCGCACTTTTTATTTTTTCAATAGAGTATTCATTCTGAATCATCTCACGCATTTTTGCAAGATAAGCATGAGAAAGAGGCGAATTTATTCTGGTTTTTTCAAAAAAATCAAGAGCGGCATAAACATCTTCCCTGAAAATTTCAACATCTTCCGAGCGGGCTTTTTCAGCCGCAAGAATCATCCCATAAGCCATAACTATAGCGCAAAGCGATGCTCCTCTGACAACCATATCAGCCAGCGCATAACCCGCGTCGCGGTATGTTTTTAATTCTTTATAGCTTTCTTTAGAAGGAAGCATAGTCTGATCCAATACAAAAAGACTTCCATTTTCATATCTGATACTCTGCATCAATTACCTCGATGTATTTTTTCTCATTCTTATGCGGTTGCCTTTATCATTCCATTCCACTTCATCCATATAAAGACGGACATAAAGAATTCCCCTTCCGCTTTTTTTGAAAAAGTTTTCGGGATCAGTCGGATCAGGAAGAGCCGAGCTGTTAAAGCCTTTACCCTCGTCTTCGACTTCGAATTCCACAAAATCGGGATGAAGATGATAAAAAACGCGAACCGTTCTTCCGGAGTATAACGGATCGTTTCTTCTTTTGTCAAACTCTTCTTTGAAAGCTTTGTTTCCGCCCGATTCCCGTATGTCGGAGGACATTTCAAGGTTCCCGTGAAAAATCGCATTTGAAATCGATTCCCTTAGCGCAACACCGATATTTTCAGCGTCAGATGCGGTAAACAATCCGGTTGAGTGAAGATTCTTCGTCAGTTCATGCGCTAAAACATCACCGGCTTCAACGTCAAGAGGAAGAATAAACTCACGTCTTTCCTCTTTTACGAATTTTCCGATATCGACAGCCAGCTGTTCCTGTATTTTGCGTTTAACTTCAGAACGTATTATAGAAGCTATTTCGTTTTCATCAATAGGCTTTTTAATAAAATCGCGTGCACCGTAACGGAGAGCCTGTATGGCATCGTCGACATTTCCCTGACCTGTAATTATTACAGGAATGGAAATATCGATGGTTTTTATATGACGCAGAAATTCAATTCCGTCCATTTTGCGAAGTTTGATATCGGTAACTATAAAATCAACTTTAACTTCTTCATTTTTGAGCATATATAGCGCATCTTCGGCTTTATCGAGCGAAATGACATTATAACCGAATTTTGCAAGCTTCTTGCGCAATGAAAAACGGACAATATCCTCATCGTCAATTACCATTACAGTTATCTGATTCTTCTGAATGATGTTATCGAGTGCTTCCATTTCAGGCACCGCCGCTTCCCATTATAAGATGTCCCATCTTGTCGCGCTTTACGGAAAGGTAATGTTTATTATCATCAAGAGCCGCAATTTCAATCGCAACACGTTCAACTATCTTAAGACCGTATCCTTCAAGCCCTATCACTTTCTGTGGATTATTGGTCATAAGGCGCATGGTTTTAATTCCAAGATCAACAAGTATCTGCGCACCGATTCCGTAATCGCGCAGATCAGGCGGAAATCCGAGCTTGATATTCGCTTCAACAGTATCAAGTCCGTGATCCTGAAGATGATATGCTTTTATCTTATTGGAAAGCCCGATTCCGCGACCTTCCTGACGCATGTAGAGTATAACTCCGCAACCTTCTTTTTGAACCATCTGCATTGCTCTGTGAAGCTGATCTCCGCAATCGCATCTGCGGGAAGAAAAAGCATCTCCGGTAAGGCACTCAGAATGAACCCTGACCAGTACATTTTCCATCCCGCGGATATCACCTTTTACCAGGGCTACGTGAGTCAGATTGTCCGTTTTTGTTTCATATGCTATTATATTAAATTCACCGTATTCTGTCGGAAGCTTAGCTTCGGAAATTCTTTCAACAAGACGTTCTGACTTCTGGCGGAATTTTATAATATCTTCTATAGTAACTATATTCAGTCCGTGCTTTTTGGCAAAATCTATCAGAGCATCACGGCGGGCCATGGTTCCGTCATCATTCAGAATTTCACAGATTACAGCGGCAGGTGTAAGACCGGCCATTTTCGCAAGATCAACGCTTCCCTCAGTATGACCGGCACGTACAAGAACTCCGCCTTTTTTTGCAGAAAGTGGGAAAATATGACCCGGTTGTTTAAAATTTTCAGCGGAGGAATCTTCTTTTATAAGTGCTTTGACGGTATTTGCCCTGTCAGATGCTGAAATTCCGGTAGTTGTAATATCTCTCGCATCAACAGAAACTGTAAAAGCAGTGTGAAATGTGTCGGTATTTACAGGGCACATCATAGGAATGCCTATTTTATCAAGCATTGACGCTTCCATTGGAACACATACAAGTCCGCGGGCATGGGTTATCATAAAATTGATGTTTTCGGTTGAACAGAAATCAGCCGCTATTACAACATCGCCCTCATTTTCCCGGTCTTCATTATCGACCAGAATTATCATTTTCCCTGAGCGGAGATCTTCAATTGCCGTTTTTACAGTAGCAAACATACAACACCTTTGGTCAATTATTTCCCGTCAATATCAGAGTCAAGCCCTTTTGCCTATTGCACTTCGTTCTTGAACTGGGGGTTTTACAGTCCAGCGCGACTGAAAAATAGATTGACACATCACAGCCCGATAGTACAAGTGAGGCACCATTACAAATATAAGGAGCTTTTCATGGCAAAAGTAATTTTAAAGGACATAAACAAGGTTTATTCCAACGGATTTCACGCTGTTCACGATGTTAATATCGACATCAATGACAGAGAATTTGTTATTCTCGTAGGACCTTCCGGATGCGGAAAATCTACAACTCTCAGAATGATCGCCGGTCTTGAGGAAATTTCAAGCGGAGATCTCTATATCGACGAAAAACGTGTAAATGACGTTCACCCTAAGGACAGAGACATTGCAATGGTTTTCCAGAACTATGCGCTCTACCCTCACATGAGCATATACGAAAATATGGCATTCGGCCTCAAAATGAGAAAAGTTCCAAAAGATGAAATCGATAAACGTGTTAAAGAAGCAGCACAGATTCTTCATATCGAAAATCTTCTTTCAAGAAAACCTAAACAGCTTTCAGGCGGTCAGCGTCAGCGTGTCGCTCTCGGAAGAGCGATTGTAAGAAATCCTAAGGTTTTCCTTTTTGACGAGCCTCTTTCAAACCTTGACGCAAAACTCCGCGGAACAATGCGCGTTGAGATTGCACGTCTTCACAATCAGCTTCAGGCTACAATGATCTATGTAACTCATGACCAGATTGAAGCGATGACTCTTGGAGACAAGGTTGTTGTAATGAAAGACGGATACATCCAGCAGATGGATACTCCGATGAACCTTTACGGTAATCCGGTTAATAAATTCGTTGCAGGCTTCATGGGAACTCCTCCGATGAACTTCCAGAATGTTACAATCAAAGGAAATGTAGCGGAAGGTTCCGGAATCAAAATCACTCTCACTGACGCGCAGATGGCTAAACTTAAAGCTTATGACGGAAAACAGGTTTCTGCAGGTTTCAGACCTGAAAACCTTCACATCGGCGGAGAGAGCCAGAGTACAACTACAGGTACAATCGAAGTTGTTGAAACTCTTGGTTCAGAAATAATTCTTTACGTCAGCCTCAATGGTGAAAACAGAATCGTTGTGAAAACAACCCCTGGTTTCAACTTTAAACTCAATGACAAAATTACTCTTAACATCAATGCTGAAAAATGCCATTTCTTCGATAATGAAGAAACAGTACATCCTTCAGGAAAAGTTGAGAACATCTGCATAGTGTAGTAAAAAACTGACACTTACATAAATAAAAAAACCGCCTTCAGAGGCGGTTTTTTTATTTATTCAGCCATTTCACTGTTTCATTAAAATCAAATTCATCTTCGTAAAACAAATCCGCATGATAAAAAATATCATCAATTTTGTCTTTTATATAAGGAATAGCGCAGCACTTCATTCCGGCTTTTTTCGCAGCAAGAACACCGTATACGGAATCCTCCAATACCAGGCAATTTGCGGGAGAAACACCAAGCCGCTCAGCCGCCGCAAGAAAAACATCCGGCTCAGGCTTACCGCGGTTTACCTCTTCAGATGAAATCACTGCATCAAAATAAGCCGAAAAGCCGATGCACTCAAGAAGAGTATTTATTACGGTTTTTGAGGACCCTGATGCTATTGCTGTTTTATATTCATGAGCATGAAGATATTTCACAAATTCAGCAACTTCAGGAAATACTTTTGTGTTCTTGGAGGCTATCTCAAGATATATTTCATTCTTTTCATTTACCAAGTCATCAGTCGGCGCCGCAATGGAATGTTTCGTCCTTATGTCTTCCATCATTTCGAATGCACCGATTCCGATGTACTGCTTCTTAAATTCAGTGTCGATATCAAGTCCGTGTTTTTTTAAAAGAATTCTGTCTGCTTCAAAATAATTTTCTTCGCTATCAACAAGAGTTCCGTCAAAATCAAATATAACAGCTTCAATTTTTTTTGTGTTCATGACGCGATATTTGACGCTGAACTTTCAAGGTCAAGAAAAATTATTTCTTGCTTTTAGACAGCACAAAATCAAGATAATACACGTTCGGTTTCACCAATAAAGTTTTCATAATACCGCCCGAACAAAGGTAATTTAAGGCAGAGGTGCTAATCATGGACATGATACGTATTTGGCATGAACTCGACATAAAAGAAATTGATGATCACATCATAATTGTAGACGATCTGCACGGTTTCTGTCCTGCCTGTAAAACGACAGGAATCAAATTCGGCGAAATGGATAAATGTCCCGGGTGTAAAAGAGAATTTAAATACGCAGCAACCCGCGAATCGGGATCCGCCGGATCAAAAATAATTGCCAAAATAATCAAAAATTCTCCGCAACTTACCATTGTCGAATATTCGGACTACAAACATCATACTGACAAAAATAAAGCCGCGTCGCTTTTCGGGAATCTATGATGAAAACATTTTCCGCAGCATTTTTCTTTCTGCTTCTTGTATTGTCCTGTTCTCACAAGTCAAAATATGAAACTATGGAACAGTATTTCAGCAAAAACAATAATCATGAAGTCAATTTACTGAGAATTGGAACAACATCATACTATCACGTTATAAACATACTTTCGGCAAACGGCGGCATCATAACAGCGCCGGAATCTGACTTATCTAAAGTATCTATAAAATCCGAAATAAAAAAAAGCTCGGCAGTATCGGAAGCACTTGATGACTTCATAAATTTCCGGTCGGATATACTGATTATTTCCTATAGCGATTACATGAAAAATTTTGATTCACTGAAATACTTCAATCCGAGAGTATTCGCTGTATCAGCACGTTCATGCGGAAACCTGGTGATAGAAGGAAATATTGAATCTTTTAAAAAGAAAAATACCGTTTCAATTACTGACAACACCAACTCTTTTTTTTCAGAATTTTACTGCAGGCTGAACAATGTAAAATCCGGCAAAAATACCGGAGAAATTATTTCGGCAATTGATCTTTTGGACAACACGCTTTCGAAAGATACAATTACGTCAACTGCGTCTTTTCCGTATTTTGAACCTTACGTAATGCTAGCAAGGAAGTATTTTCTCTCGGAAAGAACCGCAGTTATAACCAAATTACTGAAGACAATCTACGAAATTCAAATTCCCAAGGCAGAAATATTATCTTCAGCAGGTTTATCTATCAATCCGGAAAAAAATCTTCTCATAGAACAGGCTTCATTCGGGGATGCGAAAGCTTTTTTCGGTGAATCCTCTTCGTCACCGAATTTTATCAGACTCTTTAAAATCCGGGGCGGAGATAACAAGAAAAGCATTGAATTCATTGACAGTTTTGAACCTTTTTTTATTTCATCAATAGAAATAAAAACAAAATCCGCCTTGCGTAATCAAAATAACGCAAAGGAATCTTTCGAATTTACAATTAAAGCAGAAAATGGAATTATTACTTCTTCAGAAATTATTAAAATTGAATTTTACGCATTTGCAGGAACAATGATGCGCAATACAATGGTAAAATTAAGCACATCCGGATTCACTGATTATACAGAAGAAAGCGCTGCAATAAGACGTGTAAAAGAAAAAATCGCAACTTACGGTTATTCCCCGGGGAAAATAAGTGAAATGAGGAACAGAAACGGGAATAATGAAAAATATTTAACTATAACATTTATATCCGAATGACTCTGCATATACTTACATTTATAATTGGTACTTTTATTGCAAGTTTCTTCATGACACTTGCAGAAAGGTCGCTTACTGAAAAAAAAAGTTCACTCAGGGATATTCTTTTTTCACGTTCGCGCTGCACATCATGCGGAAAAAACATCAGCCCCCTCAGGCTTATTCCTGTAATAGGATTTTTAGCAGCACGCGGCAAATGCACATGCGGATCGAAAATAAACTTCCTTTATCCGCTTTCCGAAATTATATGCGGTATTGTTTTAACTGCTTCCGTTTATATTAACGGAATCTCTCCTGTTGTTATCGCAGAAGGAATTTTCTTATGCAATTCTCTTGTGATTGCTTATTTCGACATTAAGTTCATGAGAATATCCAATCTGTCAATTGCCGCAGCTCTGATAATTTCAATCATAATTATATTTCTTACTGCTAATCCAGTATATCATCTTAAAATTTTTGCAATTACATCGTCCATTCTTCTTCTCTTCGGATATATTTTTGCGGGAAGTATCGGATGGGGCGACATCAAATTTATAGCAGTCATTTCTCTATATTCAGATCTTTATGAACTCATAATAACTCTTGAAAGTGCAATACTTACGGGATGCGCTGCGGGAATTATCATTGCCTTATTAAAAACAAAAAATCTTAAAATAAAACTTCCTTTTGCACCTTTCATTACAGCAGGATTATTTATAACACATTTTGCAGGAAATCAGATTTACAAAGCTTTCATAATATACATCCAACAATACTGATATTCGGTAAATAATTCTTGACCTGTTTTTTCTAAAAAAACATCATCAGCTTTACACTTAAAACATAAGGATTAATTATGAAAAAATTTCTCATTTTAACATTATTCATTTCAGCAGCGATATTTTCTGCATCGTCAAAACCGCCCAAAATCAATATTGATAAAGATGAGGAGCTTTATTATTTTCCATCGTATATAGCATACAATAAAAAAAATGATCTCTTTCACATCAAAGTTCATGCATGGGTTTGCGAACCCGAATTTGACAGTACTGCACGAAAAATCATTACATCTACAGCGAAAAAGCACATGAATCTTTCCGATAATGATTTAGAAAATAAAACCTTCAGCGAAAGATTCCGTCTTTTTATGATCGATCAGGAAAGCAGAAAAAGCATATCCGCACTTATTGGAACTTCTTATTACAATATAGGTGTAACTGACGCCAATGGACATACCGAACGCGAAATTGTGCTTCCTTCTAATATTTTCTACTCAATAATCAATCATAGCGGAAACACTATTCCTGAAGAAGCTGAGATAAGTTTTACAAGCGAAGCCAAATCAGACGATAGAATATTTGAAGGCAAAGCAAAGCTTATTAAACCTGAAGGAATAATGGTAATAACAGATATTGATGACACGATTAAAATTTCTGAAGTTTATGATAAAAGCAAGCTTTTACGCAATGTATTCGTAAACGAATATAAACCGGTTCCTAAAATGCAGAAACTTCTTAATTCATGGAAAAATAAAGGTGCCGATTTTACATATCTCACCTCTTCCCCGTGGCAGCTTTTCCCGGCAATTCAGTCATTTATTACTAAAGAAAAATTCCCGGAAGGCCTCATTCAGATGAAATCTTTCGGTCTAAAAGACGGATATCTCAGCATATTCGAATCTCCTGAAAAATTCAAGACACCGATCATTTTGCGTATAATGAAGGATTTTCCGGATAAAAAATTTATTTTTATCGGAGATTCATTTGAAAAAGATCCTGAAATTTATGCAGATATAGCAAGAAAAAATCCCGGACGAGTCCCGCACATTTTTATCAGAAACACATCTGCTGAATCAAGGGATTCTGACAGAATGAAAAAGGCTTTTGATAAAATAGATCCGTCATCATGGTCACTTTTTTCAGATCCGTCGGAAATAGAAAATTTATCGGATAATCTTTTTCGTTGACTTTTTAAATTTTACAAATACAATACTCCAGTTGTGCTTAAGTAAAAGTTTGCGGAGCATTTGTGAAATATTTCATCGGCTTATTATATATTTTTTTATCGTTTGCAGCTTATGCCCAGACAATTGATTTATCAAAATCCGATTTTTATATTAGAAAAGGATTCGATTTATCCTGGGCAGGCAATGATTCGGCATCACAAGCAATTAAAATTGAACCCGTAAACGGCAAGCTGAAAACTCTCAGAATTAATGATCTTTTCAAAAATTATGATTCTTCAAGTGCAGTATTTTTTTGGGAGAAAAATACTGCAGAAACTTATACAATAAAAACTTTTTTCTACCTCAATGAAGCCGATTTCTACTTAAAACGTCCGTTTAATCTTCATATGGCAATGATAGGTCAGAATTTTGAAATTTTCATCAATGGAAATCCTGTCAGAACCGAAATCAATCTTGATTCTTCAGGTAATATTCAAATATACCGAACTTTAAAAAATGTAAATGTTCTAATTGATTCAAGGCACCTTAAACCAGGGAAAAATGTACTAGCTTTCAGAATTATCTGCGATAAGCTGTCGTACGAAGGGGGTATACATGATTTATCCGACTTTTCAATTTCTCCATTCTCTGAGAGAGAACCATTTTCTAAAAAAATAATCGATTCTCTTATCGCCCTCTACCTCTTTATAGGACTATATCAGCTTGCAATATTTTTATATAAACGTAACGACCGGTATACGCTTTATTTCGGTCTTTTATCAATACTTCTTTCAGCATACATTTTCATCAGATCTCCGAACATATATGCGTTAATATCCGATACAAGCTATTCTTTCAAGATGGAGGTTGCGGTTCTCTATCTTTTTTCATCGACACTTTACGCTTTCGTTGAATCCGGCATTAATAAAAAAATAAGTACTATATGCAAAATACTTGCTTTAGGTAATCTTCTGGCAATTATTCTTAATTTTTCTTTTTCTCTTACATACTCTTACAAAGTTCTTTATACTTGGCAGGCTTTTACCGGATTGGCAGCTGCCGGTTATACATTTTTCCTTATCCATTCCTGCGCAAAATCATTTTTGGCTTTTTTCAAACAAAGTAAAAATGCAGCAAAAGCTTTTAGAAAAATGTTTTTCAAGACGTTTCAGGGAAATATTTTTATCGGCGGAATAATAATCGCCATATTCAGCATTATTGACATCATAGATTCTCTTTTTATGCACAACGGATATTATCTGACACAATACGGATTTGTTTTTTTTATCATATCCTTAATGATTATTCTTACAAACCGTTACGTTATGATAAACAAAAGTCTTGAACATGTTAACAGAGAACTTCTGCAAAAGATAAATGAAACGGAAGAAATTTTCAGCAATCTGAAAATTTCAGAAAATAAATACCGCACATTAACAGAAGGTGTTCCTGATTCAATTTTTTCCATGGACGAAAACGGGAATTTTCTTTCATATAATAAAGCTTTGATCCGGCATCTCAGCACCTCTGAACATGAATTATCAGCTTCGACTTTATTTGACTATATCTATGAGGATGGTTTTTCGGGAATAAAACGCGGCTTCATGAAAGAAAAAATCAATGAAGCTCTAAATTCTGACAAACAAATCAATTTTAAAATTCCGTTAAAAACCCGGCATGATTATAAGTACAGTGATTTCAACATCAGGCTTGAAAAAATTGACGTGGAAGGCAGAAAAGAACTCATCGGATTTTTGACGCATGTAGCTGACGATTATCTTCTCAAATTTCTCTCGCAGGAAAGCCACACATACATAATCGACAATTCCCTTTCTGCAGCCGAAGACATGAGTTATAGATTAGTCCGAAACCTGCCGAGATATATGAACATAAATGAAATTACCCTTATCCGTACAGGTCTGCGGGAAATAATTATCAATGCAATTGAGCATGGGAATCTTCAGATTTCTTCGGATGACAAATCTGAAGCAATGATAAAAGGCGAATATTACAACCTCCTTCAACACAGGCAGAATATACCTGAATATAAAAACAAAAAAGTTACCATATCCTATGTTCTTGAAGAAAGTTCGGCAAAATATACGATAACAGATGAAGGTAAAGGATTTAAGCATGAAATTAAGAAAAAAGAGATTGCCGACGACACAAAACTTCACGGCCGCGGAATTATGATGGCTCAAAATATTTTCGATTCAGTTAAATACAATAAAACCGGCAATTCTGTCACACTTACAAAATACTTCACAAAGCAATAGCCGGTTAACTTGTAACCTCAAATAGATACTAATTAATAACTGTCTACTACGTTTTCTTTTTCCTGAATATTCAGAATACCTTTCTGTGCAGCAGTGTTTTTACGTTCTTCAATTGATGACATTTCCGATGCAAGACGTTTGCGCGAATAGACATCTATTGCGGTATAATATTTCTCATTTGCATTAGACACGTCTGTCTTGAAGTAATTATATTCTCTCCATTTCTTTAAGCGCAGATAGTGATTCATAAGATACTTTGATGTCTCATTTATTCGGTAAGCTTCAACATATAAGTCTGCAACCGTTTCAGCGGGAAGACTGTCGAGATAAGCAGTAAAAGAAACAGTTAAAGGAGATACTTCTTTTGTAGAAAAGAAAAAATCTGTATCATATGCCGTATCAAAACCTACTCCCAAACCTATTGAAAGAGCGCTTGATTTTAAAATTTCCTTTTTATCTTCATTCATTTCGTGCCGATATTCAAACCTAAACATCGAACATGAAGCAAGTATCACAGGAATTAATATTATAAACTTTCTCATTGTTACCTCATACTATATATTTTGCATCAATCAAATAGTCTTCATTAATATCTTCAAGTGCCGTTTTCCCGACAACAGATTCTATATCTAGAGGAGATATACCTGTTCCGGGACGTTTCGCGCAAAGCAAATCTCTTGTAATTTTTTCACCTTTGTTTATTCTCTTCAAAGAGCATAAACTCATATTTGCAGAACGAGCAATATTTTTTTCATCTGATGTAACTGCAAAAGATCCGCTTCCAGTAATATTTTCGATACGGCGAATACTGTCAACCATATCTTTAAACCCGGACGGATTCAGGGAAACACCGGCATCGGGATCTGTTTCTTCAGTCTTAAAATGCTTTTCAATCACAGATGCGCCAAGAGAGACCGCGCAAAGAGAAGATAATGCATCCGGAGAATGATCCGAAAATCCGACATCAACACTAAAATGTTCCTTTAGACGCATCATTCTTTTCAAATTAACGTCTTTATCCGCAAGCGGATAAAGAGATACACAATGAAGAAGAGTTAAGTCAGCATTTTTACTTTTCATTAACTGAACACTTTTTTCTATTTCGGAAATTTCATGAAGCCCGGTAGATGCAATTATTTCTTTTCCGGTTGAAAGAATTTTTTCTATTAGAAATACATCATTTAACGAACCTGAGGCAATCTTATATCTTTTTACACCTAAACGCTCAAGCATTTCAATCGAACCGGTATCAAAAGGTGACGAAAAAAAATCGACTCCGCATTCATCTGCGGCATTTTTTAGTTTGATATAATCTTCCTCTTTGAATTCAAACTTCCTGAAAAAATCAATCAAATCATAATTAGGAGAAAGCGGGGCATTGTTCAGATAAGATGATGAGTAACGGGAGTAAAATTTATCAGCGGAAAAAGTCTGAAACTTTACGGAATCAGCGCCGCTTGCTGCAGCAGATTCTATCATGGACAAGGCTTTTGACAAACTTCCGCAGTGGTTTATTCCTATTTCTGCAACAATCCTGATCATCAGCACCTCCGCATATTTTTGCAATTCTGTTGACTTTTTAATTCGATCATGCTATAATTTCAAAGTTCGGGAGCAGATTCCCGATATGGCAGTAGTGATAAATTTTACCACATATTTATCAACAACATTTTACCTATCAAAAGCGGAGGAGTATTATGGCAAAACAACTATTAGGAGATATTCTGGTTGATGCAGGAGAAATAACCCAGGCTCAGCTGAATGAAGCACTTGAGATACAGAAAAAAGAAGGCGGTCTGATAGGAATTATACTCGTTAACCTCGGACACATTTCCGAACAGTCGCTTGTAAAATATCTAGCCATTCAGGCCGAAAAAGTAGTTAATTCTGATTAATAATTCTGCGGTTTTCCGCAGAATTATTTTATCTCATAAAGCCATCCGAATTTATCTTCAATTTCTCCATACTGGAGTTGAGTCAGGGTTTTATAAAGTTTTGTGATTTTATCCCCAGCTTCGGAAGAATTGCCGAATTTTACTATTCTATCGTTAAAATGAAGTTCGTTTACCGGAGTAACAACCGCTGCTGTTCCAACTGCCCCTATCTCGTCAAAGTCAGAAACTTCCTCTATTGCAATAGGTCTGCGCTCAACTTTCATTCCGAGATATTCCTCAGCAATAGTTGCCAGACTCTTATTAGTAATACTTCCAAGAATACTGCTCGATTTCGGAGTAATATATTTATCTCCCTTGATTCCGATAAAATTCGAAGTTCCGAATTCATCGACATATTTTTTCTCTTTAGAATCAAGATAAAGAACTATCGGAAATCCCTTATCATGAGCATATTCTCCTCCAGGCAGACCGGCGGCATAATTTCCTCCGACCTTGCAGTCACCAAGTCCTTCAGGTGCCGCCCTGTCAAAATGATCAAGAACAAGTGCCTTAACAGGCTTAAACCCGCCCTTATAATAAGGACCGACTGGAGTAACCAGCATAAGGAAAACATATTCAGAAGCGGGACCGAGTCCGATTTTAGGACCTGCTCCAAAGACAAGCGGCCTGATGTAAAGACTTGCGCCTGTTCCGTAAGGCGGAACGTAGGATTTGTTGGCAATAACGACTTTTTTCAGCGCATCAAGGAACATCTCTTCAGGTATTGACGGCATTTTAATACGTTCGCACGAATGATTGATTCTAGCGGCGTTTTCTTCCGGTCTAAAAACAACAATACGGCCGTCCTTAGTATTGAAAGCTTTCAACCCTTCAAATGCCTGCTGTCCGTAGTGAAGAGCCGGGGCTGCTATACTGATATCTATAGTATCTTCAGAAAAAAGTTCTCCGCCTGACCACTTGCCGTCTTTATAATAATAACGGATATTGAAATCAGTTTTAACATAACCGAAAGGAAGATTTTTCCAGTCAATGTTCTTTGTATCAAGTGAAGGCATAACTCCCCCAAGTCCTATATGATGTAAATAACAGTTAAGTCTAGGATTTAAGTTCTTAACGTCAATAATTTATTGACTGACTGAACAAAAACAGCAAAAGAACATTTTGCATTTGCATTGTTTGTTAAATTGAAATGGATTTACAAATGATATTAAAAGCAGGAGTAAGCATCAGATTATATTACGGAAATTAAACTTGTTTACAATATTTGAGATTTGTTCAAAATCATCAGAACTTTCGAGCAGAAATTCAATCCCATACTCATTATCATTCTGCCAGACAACCTTTCCCCGAAGAGATGTCGCTTCGCCCCGGTTCACATGCAGAAAAACCTTTTCTCCTATTTCAATCGGGATATCAGCCAGAATACATGCACCTGTTGCGGATATATTTTTGAGAACGCAGGAAACACTGCCGCTTGCCGTACGGGAAGTGTGAATAAAATCTCCGTCAGAATAATAACGGCTGCTGCTTCTTTTTTCTTCGCCATTCATTGACATTCTATAGGACCCTCAATTTCACCTTTTACGAACTGATACGCAAAAGGATCTTCTAATGAAAAAAATTTATTCTTATCTCCGTAAAAAACAATTTGCATCGAATCAAGCAGAACAACTTTATCGGCAATTTTTTCAGCAAACTTCATATCATGAGTAACTATAAGCGATGTCGTTTTTTCCGTCTCACGGATCTCCAGTATAAGATCAGCGATAGAATCCGTCAGAACCGGATCTAGTCCGGCCGCAGGATCATCATACAGTATCACTTTAGGTTTCATCGCCAGAACCCTGGCAATACCTGCTCTTTTCTGCATTCCGCCTGAAAGTTCAGTCGGAAATTTTTCTTCTGATCCTTCAAGCCCGACACGGCGCAGATTATAAAAAACAATGTCAGGAATCTCACTCTCCGCTATCCCTTTCCGCCGCAGAGGAAAAGCTACATTTTCAAAGAGATTCATCGAATCAAACAATCCGCCTTTCTGAAAAACATAACCTATACTCAGTTTATTTGCACTAAAATAATCTTCAGGGGATATTTTTTTTCCGTCAAAAAAAACTTCGCCGGAATCCGGTACCAAAAGACCTGCGGCAATTTTAAGCAGAACACTTTTACCGGAACCGTTTTTTCCGAGGATAACAGTATTTGACATTAATTCAGATTTGACTGAGACATTCTGCAGAACATTTTTTTTGCCGAAGGATATACTTGCAGACTTTATCTCTATCAACGGTATTTCCACCTTTTGTATTCACGCAGAGACTCGAGAATATTTATATAAGAAATATACCGGCCTTCGTAAATTTTACCTTTATCAAGAGCACGCTGAATCTCGCATCCTGGTTCATGATCATGAGAACAGCCCGAAAACTGGCATTTGGATGAATATTTTTTGAACTCATAAAAATAATCCGAAAGTTCATATTCTTCGATGTCAGGAATTCCGAATTCACGCAGTCCGGGCGAATCAATTATTGCGGTTTTAGAATCAATACGGTACATAATCGTATTAGTAGTCGTATGGCGTCCCTTTCCGGTTGATTCAGACACTTCAGAAACTTTTAGGTTCTTTTCCGGAAAAATTTTATTTATAAGAGAAGATTTTCCGCAACCCGATACTCCTATAAAAAGAACATGCTTGTTTTTAATATAAGATGCAACTTCACTTATGCCGCTGCCCGAGAGACAGCTGGTTTTAAATATTTTGAGTCCGCTTTTTGAATAATATTCAGCAAGATATGATTCGGTTTCATCACATGAAAGATCTGATTTGTTTACACAAAGTGCAACGGGAATAGAAGAATTGTTCGCCTTAACGTAAACACGGTCTGCAAAACGAAGATTCATAAAGGGATCCGCAAATGACTGAACAATCATGATGAGATCAAGATTTGCCGCGATGATATCTTCACGGCTGTTTTTTCCCTTTTCTTTACGCGAAATTTTATTTTTTCTGTCGCAGACTGATTCGATAACGGCACGGGGATCAGAATCATTTTCAATAATTATATCAACATGATCGCCTACAGCAACGGGATTAGTCATTTGATGCCATGAACTGTCAATCCTCATCTTTCCCTTCAGAAAAGAATCATATTCTATTCCGCCTGACTCGACAGTATAATGACGTCCAAAAACTTTTGTGACTAATCCCTTAGCCCTTTTCTGCATATTAATATCGGTAATGATCCGGTTTGTACGGTCCTTCGATATTCAGTCCCAAATAATCAGCCTGTTCCTTGGTAAGGGATGTAAGCTTGGCACCGATTCTTCCAAGATGAAGACGCGCTACCTCTTCATCAAGCTTCTTCGGAAGCGTGTAGACTTTGTTCGCAAGTTTTTCTGTTGCGAGCATAATCTGAGCCAGAGTCTGGTTTGTGAAACTGTTACTCATTACGAATGAAGGATGACCTGTAGCACATCCAAGATTTACGAGACGTCCTTCAGCAAGTACGATAATTGATCTTCCTGATTTGAGATAAAACTGATCAACCTGAGGTTTAATGTTGACGCGCTTAATTCCGCTTGTACTCTCAAGATAATTCATATCTATTTCACTGTCGAAGTGACCGATATTGCACAGAATGGCTTCATTTTTCATCTGCTCCATGTGTGTTCCGGTTATTACCGAAAAGCAGCCTGTAGCAGTAACAAAAATATCACCTTTCGCAACAATGTCTTCCATTGTCACTACTTCATAACCTTCCATTGCCGCCTGAAGAGCGCAAATAGGATCAATCTCAGTAACAAATACTTTTGCGCCCATTCCTTTGAAAGCATGAGCACAGCCTTTTCCGACATCACCGTATCCGCAAACGACACACACCTTTCCGGCTATCATAATATCGGTTGCGCGTTTTATTCCGTCAAGAAGCGACTCGCGGCAGCCGTAAAGATTGTCGAATTTCGATTTTGTTACAGAATCATTAACATTTACGGCAGGGAAAAGAAGTTCACCCTTCTCAGCCAACTGATACAGTCTGTGAACTCCTGTCGTTGTTTCTTCGGAAACTCCCTTTATCTTTGAGGCTATTTTAGTCCAGCGTGAAGAATCCGACTGATAAGAATCATAAATTCTATCGAGAATTATCTGAAACTCTTTATTATCCGATTTGCGGTCAAGAAGCGATTTATCTTTTTCTGTCTTAACACCTTCGTGAATCAGAAGAGTTGCATCTCCTCCGTCATCTACTATAAGATCCGGTCCGCTTCCGTCAGGCCATGTAAGAGCCATTTCGGTACACCACCAGTAATCATCAAGTGTTTCACCCTTCCATGCAAAAACTTTTGCAAGACCGAGTTTTGCTACCGCCGCAGCGGCATGATCCTGTGTTGAATAGATATTGCACGATGCCCATCTTAAATCGGCGCCTAATTCATACAGCGTTTCAATCAGCATGGCAGTCTGAATTGTCATATGAAGAGAACCGGTAATTTT
>JAKPJF010000140.1 GCA_029554345.1 Spirochaetota bacterium
AGACAAACTGCCGGTATATTATTTCAGTTTTCCGTTATCCGGATTGATTTCGCGTTTTTTACCTTTGATTGTTAGAGTTAAATTGTTTCCTTCTTCCGTGAGATTGCCGTCTGATTCAATAGTTTTCTCCCAAAGAAGAACTCCATTGTCATCCATTGCAACAATTCTCTCTTTTGATGCTATAAATACTTTTCCTGATTTTTTAACAGGTTGTGATGATAATTCGCCTTCCCATTCTACGCGGCCTTTTTTAATAATATAAATATCTTTGTCGGTCAGATATACTCTTCCTGCAGCATCGGCGGGCTTGCTGAGTGTAATTGCCTTTTTTATCGCCGCAACAACTGTAACAGGTTTGTTTTCTACTTTTATCAGCTCGGATTTATCATAGGCAAAATCGGCAACCGCAAATTTTTTAATGTCTTTTGTTCCGATTGCAAGAGCCGAAATGTTTTTGGCTATAACGTCTTTTGCCTGTGCAGATTTAAGTCCGTCAGAGACGGCCTGTTCAGCCTTGTCTGCTTCTTCTTTCGTAATAACAGCGCTTTCTTTTTCTTCAAGAGGAGAAATGTTTTCCATAATTTCATCGATTTTATCATCAAGAGAAGGAGCCCTTCTTGCAACTTTTACTTTTCCGTCATAAACATTGATGCGGGTTGTCTTTTTTATATCGGTTTCAACAGTAAACTGGGTTCCGCGCACGGCGGCAACGGCAGTCGGAGTCTTAACAATGAAGGAATCATCTTTAAGGAGTTTTTTGGGTTTGCACAAGAGTTTGCCCTGATCGAGAGCAAAAACAGTATTCTCGTTTCCGTCTGAGAAATTCATTTTGCTGAATTTCATTACGGATTTTTCCTTAATTCTGATAATGGAGCCGCCGCTCTTGACATCACAGGAAGAGGAACTTCCGGTGGTAACGATATCCCCTTCGAGAATTTCTTCGCCGATTGCAAGCTGAACCCCGTTACGGGATACATCACCGATTACAAACGAAACTGCAACCGCGAATTCTTCTTCCTTTTTCGTGCATGAAGAAAAGACAGCAACGGTCAAAATTACAGATAATAATAAGTATTTCATAATATCCCTCACAATCAAGTCATCTTAATACTTAAGCTGATAAAAATCAAATAGTTTTAAATCAGTTTTAAGCTTATGCAGAATCAGTTTCCGCTTATATTTTTAACCATATCGTCTATTTCTTTCTGTGAAAATGATCCCGAAACCATTATATCTCCGCTATTGATTTGTGTCATTATCCGTGCAGAAAGAATGATTTTTCCTTCAAATACTATTGCGAGATTACGTCCGATGTTATTCGCAGTGATATCGGCAAAAATCCTGGCTCCGTCAGGTGTTAAATTTATCATCATTGCAGGGCGTCCCATGTAATCTGTTTTGGAGAAAACTTCAGCAATATCTTTTTCGCAAAGAAGAACTGCATCTTCAAGAGATTCTATTAATTGATCTTCCTGGCTGTAATTTTCACTGTTGATTTTATCTTTTACTAATCGAAACTGAACAGGTTTACCATTAGGATTTCCTGCCTGGGTGTTTTTGCACGATGCTGAGTTCAATACAACAGCACAAATAAATAGGATTGATGTTAGAGATATGAGTTTATTCATTCAGTATCCTTTGATATTTTAATCAATATCTTTCAGCATGCTGAGAACGATCATTTTTTTTCTTTTTATTATATTGGTTAAAGTTTCAAAATGCTCTTTTGTTTCAGTATCAGAACCTGCTATTTCAAGACAATTCTCATGCCATCTGAACCAGATGTAATGGAGGTTGTCATAG
>JAKPJF010000147.1 GCA_029554345.1 Spirochaetota bacterium
GAGCAGGAAGTGGAAACGGTCGAAGAAAAAAAGGAATCAAACGAACCGGTTCCTGCTCAGGAGAATAATGATAAGAATCAATAAGTACCTTTCCACATGCGGTCTGGGCTCCAGAAGAAAAGTAGAATCATACATTTTAAAAAAACAGGTATTCCTGAACGGCTCGCCCGTTACAGATCTTGCCACGCTTGTTGACCCCGAACATGACACAGTCAAATGCGCGGGCCACATAGTAAAACAAGTTAGCAAAAATGTTTACCTGATGCTGAACAAACCAAAGGGATTCATAACTACAGCAAGCGATCCGGAAGGACGCCCGACTGTAATGAATCTTCTTCCGCAGAGATATAAAGCTCTGGGCATTTTTCCTGTCGGCAGGCTTGACAAGGATACGGAAGGCCTTCTTCTTCTTACAAATGACGGCGAGCTTGCAAACAGGCTGATTCATCCCCGTTATGAATCCAAAAAGGAATATATTGTAACCCTAGACAAACCCCTGGAAGAAAAGGATAAACAGAGAATTGAAATGGGTGTTAAGCTCAGGGAGTTTCACGCAAAACCGTGCACAATTGACATTATAGACAAGGAAAGCACAGTCATAAAAATGACAATTCATGAAGGAAAGAAAAGGCAGATCAGAATAATTTTCAAAAAGTTTCAGTACAAGATAAAGAAGCTTAAAAGAATATCAATGGGTCCTATTGTTCTTTCAAACGTCAACTCAGGCTCTTTCAGAGAATTGAGACCCAGAGAATTAAAAGATCTCAAAAAATATCTCTCAATAGAATCATGAACTACTATTATTACAAACTCTCCCCTTTTTTCGGGACATATCTCTTGATACTTTCGGGTTTTCTCATTCTGATCTCCGTAACCGGATTTATTTTTCCGGTTAAAATTTTTCAGAAATGGGAAAAGTGGACAGAAAGCAGTTTCTTCCGTTTTCATGGAGTAGCCTTAATCGCAGGAGGATTTCCTCTTCTCAACTACAGGGGTACGGTTTCGGGAACTGCTCTTTTTATCGTCGGCCTGATTGTTATATTCACTGCCCCATTTATCATCATTTTTCCTGAACTGTTCAGAAAAGCTCTCGATGCTACAAAGGAAGAATTTTCTGATAATGATAAAAAAGCCATTGTTTATACCGACAGCATCATCCGTATTCTTGTTTCTGGATTAATGATCTTTGTAGTTCTATCAGAAAAATAATTTCCATATTCAAAAAACACAAAATCTGCTTGTCAAAAAACTTCATTTACCATACAT
>JAKPJF010000176.1 GCA_029554345.1 Spirochaetota bacterium
GTTTCTAAATGCTGAAGAATAATATTATCGGCAGGGGCATGACTGCCGAAGTTTATGAATGGGATGACGGCAAAGTTTTAAAACTTTACTTTGAAGGGTTTTCTGAAGATATCATTAAATTTGAAGCGCATATCGGAAAACTGATTTTTGAAGCGGGTATTAGTTCTCCCGAAGTGTACGGCATTGTTGAAGTCGAAGGGCGGTTGGGTATTGTTTTTCAGCGCATCCATGGACAGTCAATGCTGAAATTGATTGAAAAAAAACCGTGGAAGCTTGCCTATTATTCCCGTTGTATGGCGAGGATGCATGCAGAAATGCATTTAAGAAGTGCAGGCGGACTTCCGGATCAAAAAGAAAGTTTCATCAAATTTATAAATGAATCTTCTGATCTTCTTTGTGGAAAAGAGAACGTCATAATAAATTATCTGAAAAATCTTCCTGACGGCACAAGTGTCTGTCATGGTGATTTTCATCCTGACAATATTATCGTTGCGGATAATAAACTGGTTGCGATTGACTGGATAAATGTTTCTTCGGGTAATCTCTTTGCTGATGTTGTGCGTACATGCCTTATGATCGGTTCTCCTGCAATGCCTCCCGGATCTTCCAAGTTATCAATTATTATATCTAAATTCGCAAAAAAGCTGATTTGTTCGTTTTATTTGAAAGAATACCTTAAATGTACCAAGTCAAATTATGAAAGTATAGATGAATGGTTCCTTCCTGTTGCGGCGGCAAGACTAAGAGAAAAAATTCCGGGTGAAGAAAAATGGCTTTTAAGAATTATCGATGAACGGTTGAAGCGGTTGTAAGCAGTATTTATTGAAAAACATGAAAGCAATTTTTAAAAGGGAGAGGGATTAACCCTCTCCCTTTTAAGGAATTAGTACAAATACTTCTTATTAACTTTGATATAGAATTCAACCCACTCATTAGATAATATTTCTTTCTTTTTTCCTTTTTTGATCGCGTTGGTTTTTATTACAAGATCCTGACCGTCCTTAAGATCGCTTACTATTATCTTCTTTGCCATATTGCCTTCAACTGCTCCCATGGCATTAGTAAATCTGTCGTCATCCTTAACGGATCCGTCTGCTTCAAAAAGCTGAAGAGTCAAATCGAAAGAAGCATTTTCATTAGGAACGATATAAGTAAAGCTTGCGTTTTCAGTTGCTTCACCTTTTTCTTTGTATTTCTTACGTGAAGATCTCGGAAGACTCCAGAAGCTGTTTGCTCTCTTCCCGTCAGTTATGTCAATATTGCCGTACAG
>JAKPJF010000211.1 GCA_029554345.1 Spirochaetota bacterium
GAGAGGCAAGACACATTCAGTTGCAGTTAGAGCTTTATCAAATAAATGGATCAGGGTAATTTACAAACTTTGGAAAGAAGAAATTATTTACGAAGAATCGAAAAAAGTTACCGCTGCTGCTTGACATAGTGGGTGTGTCCGACCGGAGGCGGCAAAACGATGTTGAAAGCAGCCAAGAATGACCCTCTCACATTTTTGATCTTAATGCATAATCCATAGAATCATCTGATACACAATGCTATACATTATGAAAAATAATCCTTGCATTTAGAATACATTTTCTAATATTTTGAAACTGACGAGGGAAAAAATGTTCGGGCCTTTCGGCGATTATGTAATTCCATGGTACGGGCGCGAACTTGAGCGCATCGAAAAAATAAAACCGCAGAATGAGATAGAACGTTTTGATTTGCTTAAACGTGTCGAAGATTTGCGTGTTGAAATTTATGATCTCAAAGATGAAGGTTTTGCTGATCTAAGCGCGGAATTTCAGAAAAAACACCGCGCACTTGACCGTCTTGATATATTATATAAATCATTACATAAAATCGGAGATGAATTCCGTCTTCATCCGCTTCCCCGCGCAGACCGTCTTGTACCTGATTCTCTTTTATCTGATTCAAAGGAATTCGGCGAACCGCAGCCTCTTTCGGATTACCTGGAACATCTGGAAAACTTAACATATTCAGATGTCATAACTGATATCAGTGAATCACCTGAATTCAGACCATGGAGAGAAGCCTCTTTTCTTATTCTAAAACAGCAAACGGGATTTGCTGAATTAGTTTTGAAAAATAAGTTTGATCTGCTTATAGCTCTTCTAAGGGACATGCTTCCGCAGTATCTCATTTCACGCTGGAAGAAAATATCTGCATTGGCTCTTCCGCTCGGGCGCTCTTACCTTAACAGATTCGGCGATAATTATGATGCATATGATCACATTACCGGACCGCTCTATGAAGCTTTAGAAAAGCATCCGGATAATTTCAATAAAATGTGGAAACTCGCCTGCGTTTCAATGCGAGAAAGGATATCCGGTGAAGCGAACATGAATTCACTCGCGGAAACACTGCGTGAAGAATTTAAACAAGTAAAAGATGCAGAAAATATACTCGTCATAGAAACAGGTCTTCAGGCGACAATGCCTCTTTTATTTGAGGGAGTTTTTGAAAAGAACAGTGAATGGCTGATGTTTACAGCTGCTCCATGGCTTCTCGATATTTATAAAGAAAGGCTTTTCTGTCATCAATACACAATGCTGAGACCATGCGAAACTCTATTCTGTTCAGACAGACTCTTTAAATTTCATTTTGAGAACAATAAAAGTTATGCGAGAGAAACACTTGATTCCACAGCGAGAAACCTCGCTTACTTCGAAATCGTCTCGCTTAAGAATCTGTGCTTGAATAATTACTGAAAATATTCAACAGCATTTTGAAATATTTTAAGTCCTTCACCGTATTCAGGAACCTTTTTGCCCTCACGCTCAAGCATTTCTTTCTGATATGTCCAGTCTTCTCTCTGGCAGAAATACAGATAACGCTCAGGGTGAGGCATCATTCCGAGAATTCTGCCCGATACGTCTGTTATACCCGCTATATCATCCATCGCACCGTTCGGATTAAACGGATATTCTCCTTTTGCGGGTGAACCGTTTTTCGAATATCTGAGAGCATCCTGTTTGTTTTCAACAAGACGTTTCATTACACTCTCTTCGGCATAGAAATTTCCTTCGCCGTGAGCGAAAGGAACATGAAGTGATTTTATTCCTCTCAGAAAAACAGAATTGTTTTCAGACACATTAAGGTCAACCCAGCCGCATTCGTATCTTCCGTGATTATTATGCTCTAGTGCGACATCGCCTTCACCGAGTTTTGAATATCCCGGAACGATTCCTATGTTTGAAATTATCTGAAAACCATTGCAGATTCCGATTACAAGATTATCTCCCGAAACGAATTCAGAGAACTCTTCAGAAAGATTATTTCTTATTTTGTTGGCATATGCTTTTCCGCTTCCGGTATCATCGCCGTAGCTGAACCCTCCTGGAAAAGCAATAATCCGGAATTGTTTAATAAGAGATTTGTTCTTTATAAGATCGTTTATATGAATTATCTCGGCTTCGCCTCCGGCGAGTTCAAACGCAAATTTTGTTTCCGCGTCGCAGTTGATGCCGTATCCAGTCATTATTAAAGCTTTTACTTTTGCCATTTGTTTCTCCGTCAGTATTTAGCCAGTCTTTTCTTATATACCGAATGAAGAAGAGATATTTCTTCGTCGATTATTGTTTTCCCGGAAATTCCCTTCACGCAAAGCTTCGAACCTTTAACTTCTCCGATCTGTTTTGCGTTTTCTCCCATAAGTTTTTCAAATCCGGCTTTCTTATCCTTTCTTACAGAACAGAGAATACGTCCCTGAGACTCAGAATAAAGAATTTCATCGTCTCGCAAATTTGAATCAGCAGATACTGAAGAAAGATCGATCTCCGCTCCTATGAGTCCGGCCATAGCCGAACGCGAAAGGGCAAATGCGAGTCCGCCGGTTTCAAGCGTGATAGAAGAAGCTATGAGAGATGAGCTAACCGCTTCTGAATATTTTTTGTAATATGAAATATATTTCTCACAATCTGTTGAAGGAACTACTCCGCCTTGAGAGATAATTCCCTTTTCAGAAAGATGAGAAAAGTATTCACTTCCGCAAAGTTCTTTTGAAGTTTTTCCGACAAGATATACGGCATCGCCTTCACTTTTGAAATCTATCGTCTGAGCTGTTCTAACATCATCGCACACCGCAATTGAAGAAACAAGCAGTGTCGGCAGTGCCGAAATTTTCACTTCCTTGAAAGACGAATCATATCCTTTGAAGTCATTGAACATGCTGTCTTTGCCCGAAACAAACGGAGCATTATAAGCTATTGCCGCGTCATAGCATCCTTTTGCTGCTTCTTTCAGCTGACCAAGACGCGCCGGATTAAGAGAATCGCACCAGCAAAAATTATCAAGTATTGCAATCTTGTTTATATTCGCACCGGAAGCTACAGCATTTCTGAAAGCCGTATCAATCGACGCAAGCGCCATTCTGTAAGGATCATGATCGGAATATGAAGGATACATTCCCTGAGAAAGAACCACTCCCTTATACGAATCAAAAAGAGGTTTAATTACACTTGTGTTTGAATTTACCCTTCCCTTACCCTGAAGAGGTTTTGTACAGCTGTTAGACAATACTTCGTGGTCAAACTGCTTTGAAATAAATTCAAATGATGACATGTTAAGTCTTCCAAGCATTTCTTTTAGAAGAACACCATGCTCAGGCTCGGCATAAGCCGGATGAGGATTGGAACATTTCTCGGTTACTGACGAAAGTATTTTTCGAGGAAGACCGTTATGAAGAAAATCCATATCAAGATCGAAGATCACTTCACCCTTGTATTTTACAATTGCGCGGGAAGAATCATTGAACGTTCCGATCACAGTAGCTTCAACTCCGCGGGATTTAAAAAGATCAATAAGTTTCTGGGCCTTTTCCGGCGAACACGAAAAAGTCATTCTTTCCTGTGATTCGCTCACCCAAATCTGCCATGGAGCAAGACCCGGATACTTGAGAGGAACCTTTTCGAGATCTACTACAAATCCGCCTGATTCCTTAGCCATTTCAGCAACCGAGCACGAAATTCCGCCCGCGCCGTTATCCGTTATTGAATTATAAAGTTCCATATCACGCGCTTCTTTAACAATCGCGTCACTCATCTTCTTCTGTGTGATAGGATCTCCGATCTGTACGGCTCCTGCGGGAGACCCTTCACTCAATGCTTCTGATGAAAAAGTAGCACCATGAATTCCGTCAAGACCGACTCTTCCGCCTGCAACCACGATCAGATCACCGTTTTGAGCTTTTTTAATATGAGACGGTTTTCCATTTATCTTCTTAGGAAGAAGACCGACAGTTCCGACGAACACAAGCGGTTTTCCTTTATAGCTTTTATCAAAATAGACAAATCCCTGAGGTGTCGGAATTCCGGATGTGTTTCCGCCGGAATTTACCCCCGAAACTACTCCTTCCATTATTCTGCGCGGAGAAAGCATTCTGCTCGATTTATCTTTAGATCGGTAAATAGGATCATTGTCTTCAGGATCAGCAAGGCAGAATCCGTATCTGTTAGCTATCGGAAGCGCGCCTAGACCGAATCCCATCTCGTCACGGTTTACTCCGACAATTCCTGTAATCGAACCTCCGAACGGATCGAGCGCCGACGGAGAATTATGGGTTTCAACCTTATCCGAAACCATGTAGTTTTCGTCGAATTCGATTCCGCCTGCATTATCCTCAAATATTGAAATACAGAAATTATCACCGCGGCGTTTTATTATTTCCATTGTTGCCGCGCGTATGTATTTCTTGAATACTCCGTCTTTCTCTCCGTCTATTTCAGCAGAGAAAATGGTATGCTTGCAGTGCTCGCTCCATGTCTGTGCAATGGCCTCAAGCTCGATATCGCGCGGCATTCTTTTCTCAACTTTCAGAAAATAATCCCTCACGGCATGCATCGATGGAAGATCAAGAGCAAGAGGTCCGCGGAAACCGCGTTCATCTTCTATTCCCATCTTCCCGAGTTTTGAAAGATATTCATCGTCATCAATTATTTTAACTTCATCTGCGGAAGCATGTTCTTTTACGTGAACAATCGGAAGATCGACACCGAATCCGCCGTTTTTTTCATAATCGCTTTTAGAAAATATTTTGGTTCGGTTTATAAGAGGATTGGACAATTCAGCAGAAATCATTTCAGCGGAATTTCCATCAGTTCCCTTGATAAAAAAAGTAACTGCTGAAAAAAATGATTTTTCACGGTCAAATTCTTTCTTGAAAAGATCTTCTGCTATTTCACGAACTGTATGAGCCACATTATCCGTAACTCCCGGAAGAAAACCGATTTCGAGCGCAAAATCAAAATTATTAAGGACATATGGTTTATCTATAACAAACTGCTGTGTTACCCTGTTCGTAAGAGCTGCTGAAAGCTTTTCGGCTTCTTCCGCAGACAAAGACGCGTTAACAATATAAGAGTCAGAAACATATATCTTTTCAACGGCATAACCGTAAGAATTCAGCCTTTTTTTCAGAGCCTCACCGCGGTAATCTTTTCCTTTTGAAAAAACATCAATACGGAAAACCGAATCTTTCATAGCAACCTCAAGTAGTTATTAATATTTCCATGCCGGACTTCCTTAAAGCGTGAAGCGGCTTCATTTTTTTAACAGGTATCTGCGGATAGCAGTAATTTCGCATGGCATCTTTCATAGCTCGATATTATGAGTAATTTTACACCTTTTTGTGTCAAGGAATAAAGTCGGGAAATCAATACCGGAAAAGCGAACTGATCCTCTTTTAACTCAATTTTCTTGCTTTTTTAAATATCATAACTTATAATGTAGACTCGCGTTGAGACAAAAACAAATTAACCGGCGGTTATGGAAAAATATAATTCCGACATTACCATACTTATAATTTCAAAAGATAATGTTCTTTCGGATGAAATGCTCAAACTGGCAGAAAACGAAGGTTATTCCTATATTTCAGTCGATTCATTTGACAAAGCCGCCGAACTTCTCGATTCAAAATCTGTCGACATAGTTCTTTCAGAATTATACGTCGGAAAAGATAATGCCTTTGAAATTATCGCTCATATCAATAAAATAGGTAAAATCACAAATACCATTCTCTTGGCTGAACATCCTTCTGCAGAATGCGTCATAAACGCGCTTAAATACGGTGCTTATGATTTCATTCCGAAACCTGCAGAAAATGACGCAATTATACTTGCTCTAAAAAGAGCGTCCGAAAACATCCGCCTCAGACGGGACAATATACGGCATTTTAAGGAATTATTCAAGCTCAATCAGCTCAAAAATGAATTTTTAGCCGTTGTTTCGCACGATCTTCGTTCGCCTCTTTCAAGCATTACAGGTTATGTTAATTACCTCATAAAAAAAGGCGATCTTTCAGAATTGCAGGAAAGATATCTCAATGTAATCAGGGACATTTCAGTAGATCTTTACGAACTCGTAAATCAGCTTCTTGACATTTCAAAAGTCGAAACAGGAATAATTAATATTCAGCGCGTCGAAACGAACATGGCTGAACTTATCAATACGAGCCTCAATAATTTTGTTCTACTCGGCATAGACAAAAATACCAGAATTGTGTTTTTCAACCGGCTCGAAAATACACATGCAATGGTTGACCGTGAAAAAATTCTTCAGGTTCTCAACAATGTCATCAGCAATTCGGTTAAATTTACTGAAAACGGCACAATAACCGTAACTGCAGAAACAAAAAACAGATACATTCACCTTTCCATTGAAGACACGGGGATAGGAATGGACAAAAATCAGATCGATAATCTGTTTACTCAATACGGCTACTCCCCGTCCCGCGGAACACGCGGTGAAAAAGGTAACGGACTCGGGCTTGTTATATGTAAAAAATTTATTGATCTCCACAACGGTTCAATAGAACTTGAAAGTGAAATAGGAAAAGGAACAAAATTCCTTATTACTATTCCGGAGAAATAAATGAAAATAATAAAAAGCGGCTCAGTCCGTTTGATTGCTGTTTTAGCTCTGATAAACTGCCTTTGCATAGCCTTAACCGGCTTTTTTGCGGCGGAAATGATTACAAAAAAACAAACAGCAGAAGATCATAATAACCTGAAAGAACTCATCGATAGAAATGAACCAAGAACCAAGCTGATATTTTCCTTTTATAATACAAAAGTTTTTTCGTCAGAAAAAGAATTCTTTAAGGAGAGCGCGGAGTTCCTCGGTGCTGATGAAGATATTCTATCCTTTTCGGTATTTACCAAAACCGCTGATGAAAATTACTACAAAGTAATAAAAGCTTCTTCTATGACAGGAGGCAGAAAGCTTCCATTCACTGAAGGAATGCAGATTATGGAATCATCGGAAACCAATTATCTGAAAAAAGGATTATATGAGACTGCAATTGATGATAAAATTTATTTTGAAGACGGTACCCGGTTTTTTAACATTTACATTCCGGCAAAATTCGGCAAAAAGGAGTGTGTAATTCAGCTTTCAATATCCGCCGAAGAATATGCCGCAAATTCGGCGAATATAGAAAAACAAACTGCATCACTAAAAAAAACTTTAATGGTTTTTATCATAATACTCTGTATCATTTTTACTTTTCTGACATTTGTTCAGCTTGAACAGATGCGCGCATTCTACAAACGCATGTCGGGTGTTGCCCAGAGTGCGGCACAGGGTTCCGACCTGGTAATGAATCCTTCCGCCGACAGCGACATAAGCGAACTTGCACTTTCATTTAATTCTCTTGTCGGTGAAATTAAGGAAAAAGAAAAAATAATTGAAGAGCTTTCTTCAAAGGATTTTCTTTCCGACATTTTCAAATTCGGTGTTAATCTGCTTAAAGAAAACAGATTTGACGATGCATCAAATATTTTTTCATCCCTGATTATGCTCAAGCCTGACGGTTTCGGAAGCTATTTCAATCTCGGTGTCATTTTCGCTAAAAAAAAGAAGTATTCCGAATCTCTTGAAATGTTTAAAAAGGCTCTTGAAATAAATCCTGAACACGACATGACGAAATCATATATTTCAAAAACAGAGCGATTGATACAAAGTGAAAAATCTTGAAAAGAATATAATTCTGCTCAAAGACACCCCTGATGAACCTGGGGTTTATCTTTTAAAGGACGGCACCGGAAATATTTTCTATATCGGCAAAGCCAAATCCTTAAAGAAGCGTCTTTCGTCATATTTTAACAATAAAAACGACGGAAGCAAATCAGTATTTCTCGGAGGACGGACCGATTCGTTTGAATTTATAGCGACAGAAAATGAACTCGAAGCTCTGATTCTTGAAGAAACACTTATAAAGAAGCACCGCCCAAGATTCAATGTCAGAATGAAGGATGATAAATCCTACCCATACATTGCCGTAACAGATGAAGAGTATCCGCGAATAATCTACTCTAGAAGCATCAACAGAAAATCCCAGAAATATTTCGGACCGTATGCCGACTCATCCGCCGCAAGAAATGTTCTCGAACTTGCACATAATATATTCAAAATACGCAGATGCGCAAAAAAACTGCCTCTTAAAAAAAATGAGCGCCCATGTATAAATTATCAAATTGGTAAATGTTCTGGAGTATGCGCTGGCAAAATAAGCCGTGAAGAATATATATCCAGGGTAAATGAAGCGGCTAATTTTATCGGCGGTCAAACCGATGAAATCATAAAGCGCCTTAAACTGCAGATGGACAAATATTCTTCTGAAACGCTTTTCGAAAAAGCTGCTGAAATCAGAAATATAATTTTCGATATTCAGCGTATTTCACAAAAACAGAATGTAATAGCCTCAAGCGCATATGATATTGATTATCTTGCCGTATCCGTTATTAAAGAAGAAGCCGTATTGCTTTTATTTGAATTCAGAGGCGGAGCTCTTTCGGGACGCAAGGTTTTCATTTATGAAAATACAGAGTTCATCAATGAGGCCGAAATTTACGAAAGATTCCTTTTCGATCATTATTCTCAAAACGATTCTCTGCCTCATAAAATAATTTTAAAAGACAGATTAAATTCAGCACAGCTTTTTCAGAAAATGCTTTCTGACAAAAAAAATAAAATTAAAATCAGTTCCGCGAAAAGCGATGATGAAAGATCAGTAATAAAAATAATGTCAAAAAATATTGATCTTATCAGAACAGAGCGTGAATCTAAAAAAATATTATCAGATAAAAGCAGTGCTTTAGCCGAGCTTGCACGTGTTTTAAACACCACACGAATGATCCGGACCATGGTATGTTTCGACATTTCGAATTTTCAGGGAAAGGACTCTGTCGCAAGTATGTCGTGTTTTTTAAACGGTTATCCTGATAAAAAAGGTTACCGCAAATTTAAAATCCGCGGTTACGAATCGGCAAACGATCCCGGAATGATTCATGAGGCAGTTTCAAGATATTTGCAGAATATTATAAATGAGTCACTTGATTTGCCGGATCTTATTGTTATCGACGGAGGACCGACACAGCTCACACGCGCAATTGAAGCAGCTTCGGCTCTTAAAACAGATGTATTGATTGTTTCAATTGCAAAACGAAATGAAGAAATTTATACATCCCCTGACGCTCCGCCAATTGTGCTTTCAAAAGAATCACAGGCGTTGAAAATAATTCAAAGTATCCGTGATGAATCACATAGATTCGGGGTCAAATATCACAGGGAACTCAGAAGCAAGCGAATCATAAGCTCACCTTTCGACAGCATAAAAGGAATCGGTAAGGATAAAAAAGCATTACTTCTTAAAAACTACGGCAGTGCAAAAAATGCAGCACTTGCAGAAGCCGAAGAAATAGCAGCAAATCTCAATATAAGCAAAGCAAAGGCTCAAAAAATAAAAGAATTACTTCTCTCTGATAACTTTAATTGAATAAACCACCCGCTTATACGGATCCGTTCCGCCTTTAACATTATCTCCTCTATCATTTGACAGATGCATCGCATTAAAGGATTTCAGATCGCGGTTCTCCTCAGGAATACTAAGTCTTTTCATCAATGCCCGGTATTCTGAATATGTAGATTCAATAACGAGAGTATCATCAGAATCAGATAATATCTTTCCGGCAGTAAGCATGGATTTTAATTCGCTAGAAGACACAACTTCATCTGTTACGTGAGCAAAATCAAGCATCGGAGAATTGTTCACAGAAATATCTGTTTCAACTTTTCTACTATCTTCATTTACCAATCCGGAAAACAAAATTATTAGAAAAGCTGCTGCTGCAGACAAAGGAAGAATGTGACGCTTTTTAAACAGTCTACGTTTTTTGATTCTTCTCATAATCTCCGCATCAAAAAGATCGTTCTCTATTTGAAGATTTTTTAAAGAAGAAGTGAATTTCTTCGTTTCTTTGATTTCAGACAAAACAGCAGAACATTTAGCGCATTTTTTAATGTGAGCTGAAAACGCATCTGTTTTATGACCGTCAGAATATGCCGAGATTTCATCAAATGTCATATGTTCATTTCTCATACATACCCCCTTTCGTTCAACCTTTTCCGCAGCATTTCCCTGCCTCGGTGAATTCTTATTTTAACATTGCTCATGCTTATTGACAAAGCCTCCGAAATATCCTCATAGCTCATTTCCTCAACATCGCAGAGGATAACAGCTTCTCTATAATCATCCGGGAGATTAGAAAGTTCGGCAACCGCCGCTTTATAAGTCTCAGATGTTACCAGGTCTTCCTCCAGCGACCCCCGTGAATCAGGTATCTCATAATCAGCTCCCGAATCATCATAAAGGTCAGAGATAGAGACTTTTTTAATACGGCCTTTTTTTCTTACATGATTTCTGCAATGATTAATCATTATGCTGAAAAGCCATGTCGAAAACTTTGCTTCTCCCCTGAATTTACTCAAAGAAGAATACGCCGCAACCAGTATGTCCTGGGAAATCTCCATTGCATCTTCTTCGCTCCCGCAATAACCGCAGACATATCTGAAGATTTTGTCGCGATAGCGTTTAACAAGAAGAGCATAATCATTAACCTTTCCCTTAACCACCGACTCAATTATCTCAAGGTCGCTCTTTTCAGTCATAAATACTCGTACTTTGTTACAGATTTTTTAACCGATTACTCTTACAAATCTTCTTTTTCCTGCTTTAATAACACAATTGCATGGGAAAATAATTTCAAATTTTTCATCAGAAACTTTTTCTCCGTCGATGCTGATACCGCCACCGGCTATTAATCTGCGTGCTTCACCGTTGGAAGACGCAATACCGGTTAAAGAAAGCAGTTTAACAATCCATATCTTACCGTCTTTTTTATCTTCATCGGATACTATAAATTCATCCATTTCGTCCGGAACTTCTTTTTTAACAAATAGTGCGTTAAAATCAGCTTCTGCCTTTTCCGCTGTTTCTTTATCATAAAACTGCGCGCATATATTTTTAGCAAGATCGACTTTTGCCTGTTTCGGATGTATCGTTTTTTCAGAAATTCCTCTTCTGATATTATCTATCTCCGCTCTTGGAACATCTGTAACCAGTTCGTAATATTTAAACATCAGCTCATCTGAAATAGACATAACCTTGCCGAAAATATCTTTAGGTTCTTCATTTATTCCTATATAGTTTCCAAGCGATTTGCTCATCTTATTTACGCCGTCAAGTCCGACTAAGAGAGGAAGCGTAATGATGCTCTGCTGTTTTAAACCGTATTCTTTCTGGAGATCACGGCCTACAAGAAGATTGAATTTCTGATCAGTTCCGCCGAGTTCAACATCGGCTTTCAAAGCAACAGAATCATATCCCTGAACCAGCGGATACATGAATTCGATAATTGAAATGGATTTTCCGGATTTATATCTTTTAGAAAAATCATCACGCTCAAGCATTCTGGCTACATTATAATGGCTTGTCAATTCAAGCACTCCGGCAAAATCCATTGAGGAACACCACTTTGAATTGAATTCTACAACTGTTTTTTCAGGATCAAGAATCTTGAACACCTGTTTTTTGTAGGTTTCGGCATTAATTAGAACTTCTTCCTTGGTAAGTTTTTTCCGCGTTTCGGACTTACCTGTAGGATCTCCTATCATGCCTGTAAAATCCCCTATCAGGAAAACTACACGATGTCCCATCTGCTGGAAATGCTTCATTTTACGCAATAACACAGAATGACCCAGATGAATATCAGGTGCAGTTGGGTCAAATCCGGCTTTGATTGTCAAAGGAATCTGTTTATCCTCAGATTCCTTCATTTTTGCTAAAAATTCGTCTTTTGGTATTATTTCTTCCGTACCACGGAAAATAAGCTCCATATCATTCTTAATCATAAACTCTCCGTACACTATCGAAGTTCATTAGTTATCATTTAAAAAGTGTGTCAATGATTTTTGAGAATGTAAATTTCCGGAAAAATTGATTTAAATGAATAGATTTTAATCACTCGGAGCATTAAAGCTATAATACTATTAACATGAAGTTTATACTGACGAAGCAATAATCTCATAAATTATATTACAGAAATCATCCTTTTTGAACGGTTTTTTGATATAAGCTGACAAACCATTCTCTTTTAGAAGTTCAACATCCTCTTCGCGGCTGTATCCTGAACAGAGAATGATACGGGCATCAGGATTAATTTTCTTTATTTCAAAAAAACAATCCTTTCCGTTCATTTCAGGCATAATCATATCAAGAATAACCAGAATAATTTCTGAAGATTTCCGGGTGTATAATTCAAACGCCTCTTTCCCGTTTTTGGCAGAAATGCAATCATAACCGCATTCCGTTATAATTTTTTCTTCCACGTTTCTAATTGCAGTTTCATCTTCCGCTATTAGTATTAACCCATTTCCTTTATAAACAGGATGCTCTTTTTTAATTAAATCTGTTTCTCTTTCATGTGACAAAGGAAGGTGTATTGAAAAAGTAGTTCCCTTACCAAGTTCACTTTTAACACTGATAAGTCCGCCATACCGTTTTACTGTACCATAAACAGCGGAAAGTCCCAATCCGGTTCCTTTCCCCTGTTCCTTTGTAGTGAAAAACGGCTCAAAAATATGACTTATATTGTTTTCGGATATTCCTATCCCCGTATCTTCTATCTCAATCCTTATATACTTTCCGGGAATTAAAGCCTGAATGTTTTCAGAACCGGCTTCATGTTCTATATTCTGTAATGATGTTGAAATATGAAGCCTACCGCCGTCAGGCATAGCCTGCCATGAATTAATACCTAAATTGAGAAATGCATTCTGAAGCTGCACGGTTTCACCGAGAACAATTGATTCATCAGATCTAAAATCAGTTTCAATTACTATCCGCTTATCAATTGTATTTTTCAATATTGAAAGAGCATCTCTTATTATCTGATGAATATCAACCGGATTTAAAACAACAGATTCGCGTCTTGAAAACGATAAAAGTTTGCTTGCAAGAGCAGAAGCTCTTTCGGCTGACTCAATTATCATTTCAAGATATTCCATTTCTTCACTGCCGGGCGTAATTTTAGGAGACAGGAGCTCTGCTCCGCCGATTATCCCTCCGAGCATGTTATTAAAATCATGAGCGATACCTCCCGCCAGCTGTCCTATTGCATCAAGTTTCTGGCTCTGACGCAGCTGTTCCTGAAGCAGATATTCTTCCGTGACATCCCTGAAAACAAGAACCGCACCTACTACATTTTTATAATCATCGTAAATCAATGCTGCTGAATCTGAAATGCGGTATTCTTTACCGTCTTTTGATATCAATACAGCATCTTTACTTATTGATATTCTTTTCCGCATCGCAATAACATCAAAAACCGGATTAGCAATGGTTTCTCCGTTTTCAATTGAAATAATTTTCATGACATCGGTAATCATCAATCCGCAGGCTTCACCGCTTTTCCATCCTGTAAGAGTTTCAGCTATGCGGTTCATTTTCGAGATATTTCCATTAACATCTGTCGCTATTACAGCATCTCCTATCGAGTCCAGAGTTACTCTGTAATTTTCCTCGCTCCTCTGCAATGCTTCCTGATAGTTTTTACGTTCTGTTATATCTACATGAGTACCGACAATCCGGACAGGACCGTTTTCATTTTTTTCAACGATACTACCGCGGCTCAAAATCCATTTCCATTTATTTGTTTTAGATTTTAAACGGAATTCTGAACAATAATTTTGCAGCTTGCCTTCAATGTATGAATAAAATTTTTCTTCAGCTGTTATTTTATCCAGAGGATGAAGAAGATTAAGCCACGACTCAAAACTGGCTTCAAATTCACCGTCTTCATATTCAAGCATTTTATAAAAGTGCGGACTGTAATAAACTTCTCTTGTTATAAGATTAATATCCCATAACCCGTCCGAGGCAGCAGCAAAAGCATATCTCAAACGTTCTTCACTGATACGCAGTTTTTCTTCAGAAGTTTTTTTCTGAGAAACTGCTTTTGACATATTGGAAAATGCAATTATTATCATAACAGAAAATATTATCTGAACTGCAATGAGTCCAAGGCTTCTCATCTGCCATCTGCTGAGCGCTTCCTTCTTAGAAATAGCCACAGCAACGAACATGTTTTTGTACATTACCGGCGAAAAACTGATAATTCTTTTAATATTATCAAGACTTGTCTGTGCAGATATTATCGAATATGCTTTCTCCGGATTCTTATTATCTATTACATATTTTTGGGCTCTTTTATCAAGATGAAGTTCGTATCCGTTAAAGATTCCGCTATATACTATTCCTTCTTTACAAGAAAGATATATCATTGAATCCTTTCCGAGATCTACCCCTCTTATTATTTCAGAAAAATAATAAGGATTAATAGACGCAAGCAGAACCCCCGAGAAATTACCATTCGCATCATTAAGGCGTATACTCATAGGTATATACCACTTACCGGTAACTCTTCCGACAATGGGATGTCCTATATGTAATGATTCATCAGAATTAAATCTATGATAGATAAAAAAATCACGGTCACCGCTAAAAGTCTTTTCATTTTCCTGTTTACTCAGAACGCTTACATATCCTTTAGAATCAATGACAGAAATAAGATTAAACAGATCGGGATTTGTTTCGACAATACGTATCAGATCTTCATGTAAATCTTTGCTGTTATGAATTAGTTTTTCTGATGATTTTATTGAATTAAGTGTTTTTTCAATTAGTGAAAATGTTTTATAGACATGATTCGAATATATAACGGACAAATTTACAGTTTGAATGCGGACTTTCCGTAATTCAAGCGCCCTGTCGCCGAAAATTACATATGCCGAAAAAATCCAGAGAGAGCATAATATTAAGACAGCTGTTCCCGTCAGTCTGAATTTCGGAGATTTAATTAATAATTTCCTCATACAGCTACCGCATTAATTTAAACAGCTTTGGCGGCAAAAGTCAATTTATTAACATTCCTCATTAAAACAGCAGGAATATACTGATAGAAGTATTCGCGTCTTTAAATTTACAATTGATTATTAAAAAGCCATAAGTGCGGCTCTTATAAAACTGGTTATTGGTGCCTGCTCACGCGCATCTTCAACCGTATCTTTTAAATTAGTTAATGTTTCGCTTGCCTGATTCGCAAGTTTATCATCAACTATCAGCTTTCCGATTGTTCCTTCTCCTCTTGTAATTTTATCAGCAATAAAATTCATCTTATAAGAAAAATCCTTAAAATTAGCCATTGTCACTCTCAGATTACTTATCGAATCCGTAATTGATTCTTTATTTTCACCGACAAGATCTTCAAGTGTTCCCATAAGATCACCTGAAGGAGAACCTATAAGAACCTGATTCAGCGCAACTTCACGGTAAGTTCTTTCATCGTCATACTCTACTCCCGGAGTAATTTCAACAGCCTTTGCGCCCATAAAACCTTCGGATTTAACCTTGATTTTATAATTTTCATAAAGAGTAAACTGATTAAACATTTTCATAGTAACAAGAACTTTATTTCCATTAAGCTTTACATTTTCAACTGAACCTGAATATACTCCAAGAATTTTTACCGGATCATTTTTTTTGATACCGAAACCGTTTGTAAATTCAGACTGAATACGGTAATATCGCTTACCTTCAAAAAATTCATCCTTAAGCAGAATTGTATAATAACCCAGTACCAAAACCGCAAATAAAAACATAATCCCGACAATGATATTATTTTTTCTTCCAGACATAATCCCCCCTATTGCTTTTCCGCATTGATCGGACCTTCCAAAAGTCCTTCTATAAACTGACGTACTATCGGATTATCCGTTTTTCTTATCTCGTCAGGTGTTGCACACTGAATAATTTTTGCATTAAAAAGCATTGCTATACGGTCTCCGATTTCGTATGCACTTTTCATATCGTGAGTAACGACAACGCTTGTAACAGAATATTCTTTCTGAAGCTTTCTTATTATCCTGTTTATGAGGGAACTCATAACAGGATCAAGACCGCTTGTAGGTTCATCATATAAAATTATTTGCGGTTTTGAAACGAGAGCCCTTGCAAGACCAGCACGCTTTTTCATTCCACCGCTAATCTCGCTTATCATTTTATCTTTCGCATCAAGAAGTTGAAGTGAATCCAGTGTTTCTTCAACCAAAGAGTCGACATCATTTAGTTTGCACAATTTACGTTCTATCAGAGGCAAGGCTACATTATCCTTTACCGAAAGCCAGTTAAGCAATGCTCCTGACTGAAAAAGAAAACCCATCTTGCTGCGCAGGCGTTCCTTTTTTTTATCATCAGCAAAATCCATCCGCTCAGAATCAACCCAGACTTCACCCGCATCCGGATCAAGAAGTCCACCGATATGGCGTAAAGTAACGGTTTTCCCTATTCCGGATTGGCCTATTATAACGAGTGTTTCTCCTCGATTTATTTCAAGCGAAACATTATCGAGAACAAGTCTCTTTCCAAAACGTTTTGTTACATCAACAAGTCGTATCATTTCGTACCATAAAATATTGCTGTAATATAATAACCGGTTATCAGAACCATTACAAAAGAAGCGATTACGGAATTTCGGGTTGCCTGACCGACACCTGCTACTCCGTTTTCTGCTTTAAGCCCGTTTGCGCATGCAATGGCAGCAACCATTGTTCCAAATAGAAAGGATTTCAAAAGACCGACATAAACCGCTTTAAGCTTCAATCCCAAGAGGCAGCTTTTCCAGTAAATATCCCATTCGACTGAAAGCTGAGAATAAGAAACCACCCCTCCCCCGATAGTTCCCATTATAGTAAAATAAACACTGACAACAGGAAACATCACTGCAAGAGCCACCACTCTAGGCATCACAAGAAATTTTACCGGATTAATCAAAAGCATTTCAAGTGCGTCTATTTCTTCCGAAACTTTCATTGTGGAAAGCTCCGCTGCAATTGAAGATCCGACTGAAGCAATAAGAACCACCCCTGTTGTAAATGAACTCATCTCCCTTGTTAGCGTAGTTACGACAAGCTGACCTATAAGATTTTCAAGCCCGAATTTTTTCATTTCAAGACCGGTCTGAAGTGAAAGTATCATTCCGGTGAAAAAAGCTACAATGCTTACAACAAGAAAACTTTTTGCTCCTGCTGCATACATCTGCTTAACAATTTCTGTTCTTTTTTCAAAAACTTTCGGAAGAAAACAAACTGACTGAAAAATTAAAACAAGAGAATAACCTGAAAATTCCGTAATACGGATAAAATTTTCCCAAATCAGAAATAGCCAGCTTGTAAAAGGTGAATTGCGCATCAGAAGGCCTTCCCGAAAGAAAAGTTATTAGAGACGGTATCTTTAAATCTGTATGTCACCGGCATATAGATTTTTTCCGATTCAAGGGGATTATCAAAAACAATTTTATCAGAAGAATCCGTAACAATCGGTATCCAGAACAATTTGAATCCCTGTCCTCTTTCATCGTGAAAATATCCGAATGACGAAAACAAAAATGAAAAATTAGTCGTCCTGCCGTTATATGATGAATAATTGGCAATCAACGGAATTGCCCATTGGAAATAATCCCCTTTCCGGTACTGATAATAGGTTCTGAACAAAATACCGAATGACGAAATATCTTTTCTTTTATGATATTCTAAAAGAGAAACTACCGGCAGATAAAGTCTCTCATAACCGTCAGGATCACGGAAAAAGAAAATCGAAAGCAGAGAAAAATCCCTGTCCCCCCGGTCATTAGACTCATAATGGAAAAGAGGCCAGATTTTAAAATAATCCCATTTCTTCCCGTAATATGGATGCTCGGTAAAACGGTACTCGCGGTGAAATTTCCAGATAATAAAACTAATAACTTTATAATCCGAATGGAAATATCCGTTTTCTTTTGTCTGCCTGAAATAAAACGGCGTATAAAAAACTGTTTTCTTTGTTCCGTATCGATATCTGCCGTAAAACGGAAAAATTATCAGCTTTTCCATATCCGGATTTTTGCTTTTAGCTTTTTGAAAAAACGGCCACGGCATATTCAGAGATTCTTCTCCCCTGATTTTATTGTAGCCCCATGAAAAAAAAGGCCAGAGAATTGTAGTAGATTTCACCATTCCGTCATCAGTCCATTTCTTTCCGTAAAAAGGAAAGAGAAAAAATGTTTTATAAGTGCGCTTTGACGTATAAGTTTCACCATAATTATATATGAGAAAATATGATTTTCTGTCATAAAACCCCTTTTTTGTATGATGAGCATAAAAAGGAAATATCCTTATAGATTTTCTGCCGCCGCCTTCGCCTTTCATAAAAAAAGGCCAGAGAACAGCTTTCGCATGATATTCTTTATACCCGTATTCAGTATAAAGAGGAATCAGAGAGGCAAGACAATATGCCGCTATCATTAAAGTTGAACTGGGCGGGTAAAGAAAAAATAAGGCTACACCCGGAAAAATAACAGGAGTAATGTAATCATATCCGAGTTTTTGCTTTAACGTACCGCCGATCGGCCAGACCATAAGATAACGGTCTTTACTTTCCGAGCCGCTGCCGTAAAAAACAGGCGGAAGAACAAGGTCATAATCTTCTTTTGTGCCTGAATGATTATAATAAGTCTCACCAGCCAGTGAAAAAAAATAATGATTTTTATATCCCAGATTGTTTTTATAATTTGAGGCTATAACCGGCGGGAGAAATGCCGTATAAGTCGAACCGTCATTATATGTATTTTTAAGATAAAATGGTCTTATTGTACGAAATGACGATAAATCATCGCTTCCTTTTTCATAAATGAACCAGAACCATGAATGATCCTCTCGGGCAAAAGCCGACTCGGCTGAAAAAATGATAATTCCGGCTAAAAAAATACTTAAAACATATTTCACTATCAGAAATAACCCCTTTCAGTCATTCTTTCACTCTATATCCTTTGATTCAAGAATTTATTGACATTATCAGGCATTCATGTCTTTTATATATGTAATGGATGTAGCTATCTTGTTACGGCAATAAATGGAGGTTTTCAGATGAAACGTGCATTATTTATGCTTTTGCTCTCTGCGGTTGTTTCAATTCCGTCATTATCACAGGATACGACGGATAAAGCAGAAACTAAAACAACACCGGCTTCTACGGAAAAAGTTACTGCAGAAGTGGACAGCGATCAGGTATATAAAGAAATAACTATTGAAGATTTCGAAACTACACAATGGACCAGTTCGAATATTTCTATTTCTGTAACAAAGGATCAGAAAGCTGAACTTCAGACAAGAGATCAGTATCCTGCCCCTATTAAAGATTCAAAAAAATACATTGGAATCAAGGTTTACGGCAAAAACGGAGATGTTGTTGTAATTAAACCTCCAAAAGAACTCATAATAACCCAGCATTGCAAAAGCATTTCGATATGGGTTTATGGGAAAAATTTTTCGGGCGAATTATCACTTCTTCTCCAGGATGCAAACGGAAAAGTTCATAGGCTTGTTTTCGATAAATTAAATTTTCTCGGCTGGAGAAAACTTCATAAAAAACTTTCCAATGAAATAGCTCAGGAAGATAAATTTCTTTCTCAGAAAAGACAGATGAAAATCTTAAGTTTCCAGTATAAACCTGCCGGAAAAGGAAGACTTGCTGAATGGAATTACTTTTACATGGATGACATCATGGCAAACGTAAGAGACAAATACCTGGATAAACAGGACGACAACTGGTGAAATTAAAGCAGCAGGGAAACCTGCTGCTTTTAACATCTATGAATAAGAAAATATGCCATATGCTTCTATTATTTGTATTTTCCGGTTTCAGTAATATATCTGCCGGAGACGTTACAGTTTTATCCGACGACAAACCTTCTGTTGAAAAGATTATTAAAGACAATATTGAAAAACTCGGAATAAGTCCGGATATATCCGTTAGAGTAAGAATCTATAAATTCTCTTCGCAGTCAGAAATATTTTCAGTTAAAGGTGATTCTCTTTCAATAGAAAAAGGAATAATTGAAATCGGCGCTCTCGTAACTGTAATAGAAAATAAAAATCCGCATGCAATGCATATAATCAAAGCAAACGGTAAAAGTGAAAAGGAAGCTGTTTCTGAATTTTTGCAAAACATGAATATGATTCTTATAAAACTTAAATAATCATTTTACTGACGCCAGAATCTAAAATCAAATCTTTCCTGTTTTTTACCGTAAAATCGGCATGGATTGATATCTATGCCGCCGCGTCTTGTATAAAAAGCCATAACACAGATGCTTGACGGATTCAGTATGTTATAAATATCAGAAAATATTTTCTCACAGCAGCTCTCGTGAAAATCCTGATGTTTTCTGTATGAAACAATATATTTCAAAAGCGACAATTCGGTAATTTTTTTATCAGAAACATATTCAATATAAATCGTAGCCCAGTCCGGCTGTCCTGTAACAGGACAAAGACTTCTAAGCATGTTAGAATAAACTCTGGTTTCTTTCTCATTCGGAAAGTTTTCAGTTTCCAATAGAGATGAATCATAATCATATTTTTCAATTTTTGTATCTATATCATCAATAAGAAGGGCATTTTCTATTTTTGTAATTACAGGATTGATCTCATCATGTTTAATAAATTCTATGTACAATTTATCAGAAACAACAGCTTTTGAAAGATCATCTGTTATCAATGCTTTAACTTCCGCCTCGCCTGCAAAGAGCTTCATGGCAAAACTTCCCAGATACAGTTTCAGCGACTTGGATTCAATTATATTTTGTGAATCAGATGGATATATCAATCTGAGAATTCTGTTTTCCGGCTTCCCTTTATCATTTAAATAACTGAATTCATAGGAATTCCAGACATCATAACCGTTAAATAATGTATTACTAATTCCGTTTTTTTTTCTTGCCGCAGATCTTTCGATCGGGAAGAGAATTCCCGGAGAATATTCTAAATCAAACGAGGTTTTATTTCCAAGAAGAATATCCATTACACACTGCCGTATTTTTTTACAAATTCATCATATCCGTTTTTCCGCAAAACACATGAAGGACATGTACCGCATCCCATACCGTAATAATTCTTTTTATCTGATCCGTTATAACATGTCATAGTCTCTTTGAGAATGTAATCAAGAACCCCCAGATCTTTGGCCATCTTAAATTCATCAGCTTTTGTCAGCCACATCAGCGGAGTATGAATAACCAGATTTCTTCCGCTAAGATCGGTTGAAAGATTAATCGCTACCTGCGCGGATTTGACAAAAATATCCCTGCAGTCAGCATAACCCGAATAATCTGTTTCGCATATTCCTGTTACAAGATGGCGGATATTCAGAGTACTCGCCCATCCGGCAGCAACTGTCAGAAAAAGCAGATTGCGGTAAGGCACAAAACTTGAAGGTACAGAACTGTCTAATTGATGCCCTACCGCAACATCTCCGCCGCCGCTGAAAAGATTGGATATAACTATATCTTTGATAAATGATATATCGACTGTTTTAAGTTTTACCTTGTTATCTGCGCAGATTTTCTCTGCAACTTTCGTTTCAACAGAATGCTTCTGATTATAAAAAAATGAAATTGCATGTACATTCGCGAAATTCTGTTTAGCCCAGAACAAACAAGTTGTTGAATCCTGACCGCCGCTCATAAGAACAAGAGCATCATCATGTCTGTAACTATTATCCATTAAACTCCCCTTTTATCTGCCTGCCATATTATCTTATGAATCTGAATTGAAATAGAAGCATCAAGTCTGTTTGACAAAATAAAATCTACTATTTCTTGCGGATTTATTTTACCCCATTGTGGAGAAAAATATATCCTTACATTTTTATTTTTATTACGTATATTTTTTATTTTTTCAAGTATCCATGGCAGATCTTCTCCGGCGGCAACAAACTTGATGCAGTCTTTACGCTGAAGTAAGTTTATATTATTTTCATCAAATGAATCACCGGCAAGTGATGACGGCGTCTTGATATCGCATACAAAAACAGCATTACCTGCACCGAAGTCAATTTTCTGAGACCCGTTAGTTTCGATAATAAAAACAACATCGGGATATAATTTTATAAGTTCATAAATTCCGGATGCACGTTTTTTTAATAGGGGCTCTCCGCCGGTAAAAAGAATTTTTAAATTCGGATAATCTTTTGTCTGACTGAAAATAATACTGCTTAATTCATCGAATGTAAGAATTTCATTAATTTCTTCCCTGTAAGGAGTATCGCAGTAAGAGCAGTCCAGATTGCATCCTGAAAAGCGGATTATGTAAACCGGGTCTCCGGCAAACGGAGCCTCTCCGCTCACGCTCATAAATCTTTCACATATTTCAAAATTCATTAAAAATCGCCGGTTTCACAATATGACGTTTTGGAAATAACATTTTCATAAACTCTGACTTTAAAATCCAGTCTGTTATTGCCTGATTTACATTCAGAATATATTAGCAGTGCAATACTTTCCGCAGTAGGTTTTTCAATGATATCATTTAGATTCTTATGATCGAGTTTATCGGTAATTTCCTTAAGATTTCCAAAATCCCACAGAATACCGCTTGAATCAATCAGTGCGGAATCACCTCTCACCCAAACAGACACTTTCCAGGTGTGCCCGTGAAGATAAGCGCACTTGCCTGGATGATTCTTTATCAAGTGAGCAGAATCAAAAAATGCTTCGGTATAAATAGTCAGAATCATATTCAAAACCCGGTTTTTTTTGCGTTAGTCAGAACTGACGCATAATGTTTTTTAAATTCATTAGAACTCATATAATACCGATTATATCATCAATATCAGAATCCGTCAACTTTCCGCATGCTCCGAAAAAATCAGATGCTTTTGTTTTCTTTTTAATCCGTATAGATATATCTGCAAAACCCCCGTCAAAATTCTGAGGAAATGTCAGATTCATCCCCGCGTTTCTGAACCTTTCTGAAAGAGAAGCAGATTTTTCGAGAAGAGAAGACATCAAAGGATAACGAATACGCTTTAGTTCCTGAATAAGAATAATATCCTCTAAAGCATTTTCAAATACGGATATGACATCTTCCTTTCCGGTCAATTTTAAAATATCCGAAACAAGGGCGACAGACTCGCGGAAAAGAGCAAATTTAAAACCTTTTGCGGTTATGAAGGATTCATAAGCCGATATTATATCAGGGTCAAGCATTAACATTTCATCAAGAATCTTAAGAGGTGCATCCTTTTCATTAAAATAATCCAAAATTGAATCAGGAATAAGTATATCATTTGCAGTTCTTCTGGAAGCTGGAATTCCCAATTCATTCATTAAATCTGTATCGGAATAAAAATATTTACATGCTTTCAGTTTTCCTGAAAAAGAAAGCAACCCTGAATAATTTTTCTTTATAATTTCTTTTCTGAATTCTTCATGAATACTGATAGTTTTAACAGCTATGAACTTCGCAATAGAAGCATCACGCATTGCCATAAAACGGTTATGTCCTGATAAAATTCTAAAAGATGAGCCATTTTCTATTAATATAAGGGGACTGGCTAGTCCGCATCTTTTTATTGAAATTGAAAGACTTTGATTATAAGGTCTGGAAATTTTATATTCTTCGTCATAAACAACATCACTAATATCGGCCTCAAACATCAATAACTCCCTGTAATAGAGTATTTAATTCTTCCTCACTGACGACACGGACTTTTGAAAGCTTCTCAAGCGCTGAATTTGCGCCTTCTGTAAAAGGCGCCGTTGTAATAAAAATACCGGTTCTCGCCTTATTATCATTGATAGCCTGGGCAAAATTTCGTAAAGGTATTTCGCCAATCTTAGTTTTACGCCATCTTCTGACCCACACCAGAGCCTTATTTCCGGTAGAGCGTTCAGTTGCAAGAATATCAACTCCGTCATTTTCCTTATATGTCGTCAAGAACTCCGTTACCCGGAATCCGAGTTTTTCAAGAATTCTTCCGGAAACTATTCTGAATTTTTCTCCATCTAAAGCGCAGTATTTTTCAGTAAGATTATCTACAAACATGAAATCTGAACCTTCAGACAATTTCTCAGACGAAGATTTTGCAATTGAAGCTATTGATCTCAAATCAAATTTATTATCAGCCTTAAGGCCGCAGATATTCCACAAAAAATTCTGAGGAAAAGCTTCTTCAAGCCATGTGGTAGTTCTTTCAAAAACCGAATTTTCTCCTTTCTGAAATCCTGAAGAATCATTCATTTCTTTTCTCAGTTCGGTAATATATGACTGAATATTTCTGTAATTTCTGTAATTTCTGTCAATTTCTGCAAGCTTATTCCAGTAATCATATGCCTTGTTTGCCTGCTCGTCAAAAAGACATGCAAACCCAAGATCATAAAGAACAGTAATTTCCTCTTCTTTCATCGAATTTTTTCTACAGTAATTTAACAGGGCTTCAAATTTTGAGACCGCTTCTTTATGTTTCTTCAAATGGCTGTGAAGAACAGCATCCAGGCGCATCAGAACAAATAAAATGGAAGGATCTGATATCTTAGCCACAAGCTTTTCAACCAAAGACTGTGCTTTTTTAAAATCACGTTTACGTCTTTGCGCAAAAGCCATTGCGAGAGAAGCGATGTCAGATTCAGGATTTTTTTCCATCGCTGTCTTAAAATAACCGATCGCATCCGCCGTTTTCTGATTCTGATATGAACACATGCCTGCTCCGAAAGCAGTTTCAAAATCAGGCTGTTTCGCACGGACAAGAAGATCAAAATAACGCTGGGAAATTTCATATTCTTCCTGACCAAGAGCAATAAATGCGCAATAATAAAGAGAATCATAATCTGAAGGCTCATACTTCTGAATATCGGAATAATATCTGAATGAATTTTCGAGGTCATCGCGGCTCAAAAATATCTTCGCAAGATTTTTTTCAACCTTAACTTTTGCTACTTCCAGATTGAATTTATTTATTTCTAAAACCTGAGTATAATGTTTTGCGGCATCATCATATTCTCCAAGAGACATATGAATTTCGGCAAGACGGAAATGTGAAATAAAATCGAACGGATCCGCATCAATCAGTTTACGGTATTCGTAAACGGCATCACGTACGCGGTTTGTTTTTATGAATTCTTCGGCTCTTTTTGCAGGATCAAGCTTTTTGGATAGAAAACGGCTGTAATAAATATAACCGCCAAGAACAATAACCGCGCCTATAAAGAAAAAAACCATCATAAAAGCGTCCGTCCCGGCGGCATTATACTATTCTGAAAAAGCCTGCAGGGCAGTTTCCTCCGAATCATATATGTCGAACATTTCCATAAGCTCAACAACTTCAAAAATCTTCTTAACTGCAGTATTGATATTGCAAAGCTTAAGTTTCTTTTTATTGTCTTTGAGAATTCTCATTGTTGAAACAAATATCCTAAGTCCTGAACTGCTCATATATTCGACTTCCTCGAGATTCAAAAGAAGGTGGCACTCCGGCTCTTCTTTAATTATCTGGTTAATTCCTTTTTCAATATCGGCTGACAAATGAACGTCAAGTCTGCCATTAAGATATATTACAATTACATTATCAACTTTGTTAGTTTTCAAGCCCATAAATCCTCCGAAACCGTGCACACAAAATTATATTCACATAAAAGGCATTATTTCAAGCAAATAATTTCATTCTACTCCCATCGCCGCATCTTTCTTTGTAAGAAAAAGACCGGAAATGTTCAAAACTGCTATTGATAAAAAGAATAAACTTAAAATAAGCCCTGAAGTCTGTTTTTCTTCAGAAAACAGATATTTAAAAGCCGCAAATAAAGAAGCAGATACCGGGAAAAAAACCCCGAAAAAATAAACAAGCGCCCTGTATTTGAGAGGATCAAAAAGCGGCATTACCATGGAAATACCTGCAAAAAACATAAGAAGGGAAATTGATTGCGCAAAAACCGTAATCAATACCAGAAATTCATCAAGGCGCATCTGGCTGATCCAATCTTCTCCGACATCAATGGACATGCATTTACCCAAAAGTGCAGGGCTGATAAAGAAAATGAGCCCTACCAGCACAAAAAGAAGACCGGTAATAAGAATACACACCTGCAAATAATTAGTTTTCTTACTTCTCATTAAAACCCTGCTCCGATAACTGCTTTTTCACAATTTCCATTGACTGTTCATTAAACGAGCTCAGATTATTTTGAGTAAAGTTTAAGTCAAGAAATATATTTTTGTGCGCCGGGAAATAGAAATCCGTTGGACAATTTTCTTCCGCCGTATTAAATTCACGGGCAAACAATTCAGGTATGCCGTTAAAAACTCTGGAAGCACCTTCGACAGAAGAATATACTGATATTATTTCATCATAGGAAAATCTTAACATCGAGGCACCAGACGCTTTACCGAATGCTGAACAGTATTTATTATCCCCTATTCCGTCAAATAAAGGAGGAATTGAAACGGAAGAAGAAGCTTCCTGAGACATTTCTCCGGAAGAAAAAAGAAATTCCCTGCCATTTACTCCTGAAAATGAATGAGAAATACACAGAAGTTTATTATCTTCAATTCTGGTTTCACCGAAAATATCTCTCATGAATTTTACTATTTTTTTTGATGAACTAAGATATTGTCCCGGAAAATTTATATCAAATAATGTATTAATTACTGATGGATTAAAAAGTCTGAAAGATGATTTCAAAAACTCGTCCCTGTTTGAAGAAACTGCATATAAACATGACAGAACATAAGGGAAAAAAGTACTGAACACCGCATCAAAAGTAAATTCCGATTCAAAAAAAGAACAGAGAAAAGGAATGTATCCTATTGATTGAGCCGACCGAGGCGTCAGATAAAGGGCTTTCCGCTTTTTTGATATAATGTCCGCAAGTGAAATAATACCTTCTGATGATGAACTATTTTCTTGATTATCTGTATAATCAATGTTTATAGCATTGTGATTTTTTATGACTGTATTGGTGAATTTAACAGGAATTACAAGCTGGGCATCAGATGCAGAAAGCGGCAAATTCCGTTTTTCTGAAAGTATATCTACCACATAATCTGCTTTTTTTACAGCTTCATCCCTGAGCTGCTCATCATAATCAGAAATATCCATTATGATGTAATTGTAGGTAAATGAAAATGAAAACAGAATAGGAGCGATCAAAGAAGAATCGCATTTAACCATGCTTCCGTGTGAAACATTAAGTAGATCAATATTCTCCGCCGCAGAAACCGCTGTCAGGCTTTTTTGCTTTTCATTTTCTTCTTTTTGGGAAAACGGAGGCATTATCTTCGCGTTAAAAACATCAAAAACAGATGAACCGCTGTACGACAGATCGAGAATAACAGTCTTCCCTTTTCCGGAAAGGACTCTTGCCAGATTAGAAGCAACTGCAGTTTTTCCGCTTTCTGCTCCCCCGCACACTGCTATTACTTTTGCAGAAACAGATGAAAACTTCTCTGCAGATTTAACAAGCGGATATTTCAAAAGCTTCATTGCCTTTATATAACCGCGCATTGCCTTTGGGGACAATGAAAACAGATTTATACAGTCATCATTATTAAGTGAAATTAGTTTAACATCCGACAGAGCACGGAGTTCTCCGCGGGGTTCTGCATCGGAAAAAGGAAGATATCCGAAAAACGATCCTGGATTAAAAAAATTTGATTCGCCCTTACCGCCTGTTGAAACCGATTCCATTATTCCGGAATCAAGAAAATATACTGATTTTTCACCAAGGAGATCAAGTTCATCACCTTTAGAAAGATAATGTATGCCTGCTTTTTGTCCAAGTGCTGACGATTCTTCAAAAAGAAGAGATGAAAAAAAAGGATTTGCGGAGATTCTTTTCTGAGACGCATTCATTGAATTGCCCGGAGCATTTCTATCAGCTGTGCTTTTCCATAAAGTTCAATCGGACGTGTATTTGCGAAATCTATAGCTTCACGGCTTAAATCACCGGTTGATATTACAACAATTCTCTGTGCATTACGGAATTTCATACCTTCATGAAGCTTTCTTAAAAAAGATTCTCCGACGCTGTCAGTTGTACGGATTATACGTATCAGCTTATTTGTTCTTCTTGTGTTTCTTCTTTTATCGTCAGGTTCGGATGCGAAAATCTCAATATCCACATCGCTGATAACCTTGGTTTCCTGAATTTCTAGACCAAGATGTTCAATCAGCTTTCGAGTGGTAAGCTCAAAATTCGATAATGTCGCTATAAGAAAATCCTTTATGTGATCATCCTGGCGGAACTCTTCATTTTGCTTGAGTTTCTGCTCAACATCACGGAATTTTTTATTTACTTCATAAATGCGTTCCCAGTTTGATATTGCAGAATGCATATCTCTCTGCTTTTCATATGCAGCAGCCAGAAAATATCTCATATTCAGCTCGGTATCGCTTCCTCGCGAAACTGATTTTAGACCGCGTTCGAATTCAATTACCGCCTTCGGGTACTGCTCTTTTTCCATATAGCACGTACCCTTGGCAAGAAAACATTTTGTTTTGATATCTTCACTTTTCTGAGCAACTTCAAATTCTTTAATCGCCCAGTCAGGGTCCCCAAGCTGGCGCAGAACAAGACCAAGAAAATAATGCGCTTTGAAATTTGACGGATCAAGTTTTATCGCTTCCATAAGCGCATTTTTGGCATCTTTATTGTTACCTGTACGGTAAAGAGTCTGACCGTAATAATAGAAGGAGTTTGAATGCTTAGTATTCAACTCGGTGGCTTTTCTTAGATACGGACCCGCCTTATCAACCATTCCTGAATCATAGAACAGAACACCGAGCTCGTAATAATTCTCAAAATTATTCGGATCAAGCTTGGTAAGCATGAGATATTCGTTTTTCGCGTCATTGACCTTTTTCTGATCTTTGAAAATACGTGCAAGTTTTGAACGGACTTCCTTTTCGCTTATTTTATCATTCGGAGTGGCGTATTTCAGAACCTGACGGTATTCAAGAACGGCATACTGCCCGTTTCCTTCTTTTGTAAAGGCTTCACCAAGAAGAAAATGGGCGTAAACATTGTGGTCGTCTTTCGCAAGAACATCTTCGAGTTTTTTGATGGCAAGCTTTGTTTGTCCCTTTTTTATCATTTCCGCAATTTCATCAAGCCTGCGCGGGAAAAAATACGTGCTCAGCATATAGAGCCCGAAAATGGCAAAGAGCACAAAGAAAACAAAGACTAGAACATACGTTAAAATCATATTTATTTATTCAAACTCTCAATTTTCTGCTTTTTGAGTTCAGCATTCTGCAATTCAAGGTCACGCACTTTTTTTAGAGCCGCATCAAGCTCTTCCCTGCCGAGCTCCGAAGCGTTTTCGTAAGCTTTCGCCGTATCGTTTATACGCTTCATTTCCTTGCGTTCATATTCAAGCATCTGCTCATACATTTCAATAATCGATTCATCATTATCGATTTCTTTCTCATGAAGTTTCATTATCTCTTCGTAGCCCTTGAGAAGCTTGCGAAGATATATATTATCTTTTTCAAGTTCCTCAAGTTTCTCTTTGAGATCTTCCATTTCACCCATAATTCCTCCGAACTATATCTGATAAACTATCAATCCGTCTCTCAGCTTCGGTTCAAACCATGTCGATTTTGGAGGCATAACATTTCCGCTGTCGGAAACATCCATCAAATCCTGCATTGAAGTCGGATACATGGAAAATGCCGCCTTGAATTTACCGGAATCTACAAGCTTAACAAGTTCCTTAGTTCCTCTTATGCCGCCGATAAAATCTATTTTCTTGCTCGTTCTCGGATCATCAATGCTGAAAATCGGTTTAAGGATATGATTCTGAAGAACGCTTACATCAAGCGATTGTACCGGATCGTTTCCTGTATCAAATGTAGGTTTTACTTCATACCACTCGCCATCGATATACATACAGAAACTTCCTTTATCTTTGGGAGTATCGTAATCGACTTTATTTACTGTAAACTTTTCACTTATTTTTGCAATAAGAGATTCCTTCGTGTTTCCGTTAAGATCTGCAAGAACACGGTTGTAAGGCATAATCTTAAGCTGGTCGTGAGGAAAAACAACTGAAAGGAAATAATTGAAATCGCCTTTCTTAGTATCAGATCCGTCCTGTCTGCGCGCAAGAGCGTTTTTAGCTGCTGATGCCGCGCGGTGATGACCGTCGGCAATGTACATTCCGGTATCTTTGAAAGACTGTTTAATCTGATCGATCAAAGCAGGTTCATCAACTATACGGAATATGTGACGAATGCCGTCAGGTGCTGTAAAATCATATTCAGCAGGTTTAGAAAGAGCCTTTGTCCAAAGATCCTTTTTAGAACCGTCTTCTTTATAAAAAAGAAAAACAAGACCGGTTTGCGCACCAAGAACATCAATATGCTTGATACGGTCGCGCTCTTTGTCTTCGCGTGTAAATTCGTGCTTTTTAACGACACCGTTAAGATAATCATCAACACTGACAGTGCATACAAGACCTGTCTGCTCACGACCGTTCATAACAAGTGTATAGAAATAAAAACATGGAGTCTTTTCGGATGTAAGATATCCCTTTTCGATGAATGCCTTGAAATTCTCAGCACCTTTATTGTATACCGACTCATCATAAATATCCACATTCTCGGGAAGATCAATTTCCGGCTTTGTAACATGATAAAAATTATACGGATTTCCTTCTGCGGTTTTACGCGCTTCGGCGCTGCTGCACACGTCGTAAGGCAGCTCTGATATTTTTTCCGCCATATTCTTAGGCGGACGCAAACCGCAAAATTCCTTTATTACTGACATTTGAACCCTCTTAATGAATAAAAAACTTGAGTTCATTGAAAAATTGACGTCAATCAGGCGTCAATTAGTATTTAGGCTGAAAACTCATTTCCATGAACAGTGACAAGTTTTTTGAGAATGAACTTTTTCGCACCAACAGGAAGAACAACTTCAACTTCATCTCCTGCACATTTACCGTTGAGAGCCCGTCCAAACGGCGTCGAAAGAGATATTTTGCCTTCACCCGGATTAGTCTCAGCATCTGTTACGAAAGTAAATTCCATTTTCATGCCGGAAGCTTCTTCAATTTGAACTTTTGATCCCAGACCGACACGGTCTTTTGGAATGGCATCAACATCAACATTGGACAGTTTTGCAAGCTGTTCGGTAAGCTGTGCAATCTTCGCGTTAACAAAACCCTGACGCTCTCTTGCTGCATGATAATCGGCATTTTCTTTGAGATCTCCGTGTTCACGGGCTTCGGCAATCTTCTGCGGAAGTTCCACATTAAACTCATATTTCAGCTGATCGAGTTCCTCCCGAATTGCCTGTTTTTTAGCCTCAAGCTCGTTCATAATCCTCCGGTTATTCAAAGAATGATATCTTTTATAATAAGAACCCCGCATTTCGCGGGGATGGTTTATTAAAGCGCTTTTTATTGAGTCCGTCAACCTATTTTTTGCTGATGATACTGATATTGACCGCAAAGCTGCAAAATTCAGGAGGGCGTGCCCGTGCCTTAGTTCTCCTTCAAATATATCTTATCGTCCATGCACGGTCGGGCTTTTGCTTCAAGGCGTTCCGCCTTTCCGCGCAATCCCTCACGCAGTTTCCGCATGGAGGCGGAAACTGACGAGACGCTTTCTTTGCGACGTCGTGTCGCATATTGAAGCGTCTCGTTTATCGGACTCGTTCCGACTGGCCGCGAGATGGTCGAAGACCATAGCGGGAAAATGCAAGCATTACCTCATAGGTTAAGGCGTTAAGTCAATTTAAAGTCAAATTCGAAGCGAATAGTAAGTTCGCTGAGAATAAGAAATAATCAACTGATTTCAACAATATATTTTCCCGAGTGTCGGGATACAATCAAAGGCTTCTTGCGATGCCTTTTGCTGCAACCTCCTGTTGCATATTGAAGGCATCGCTTTGCAGGGATCGTTCCTGCTTCCTTTGGAATCTGTTATTTGCATGGTGTCATGGAAAACATTAAAGGCTTCGCCTTTGTAATCCTTTATCGCATGGATCATGCGATAATATTCAAAGGGACGAGGAGCTCATCCTCGGCGATTATGACCTCCTGTCATCGCCTCGCTCGTGCTCATCGTGAGCACACGGCCGCCCATCATCCTGTGTGCCAGGACGGCACTAATCCAACGCGGGCAGGACGCCCGTTAGCGTTGGACAGAGAGATCCCACTCCTGGCTTTTTGTCTCGCATATTCCTCGCACCGGCTTTTTGCCGGATGCTGCGGATGCTCGAGTGGTGTCTGTCTTCGACAGACGTTTAAATTCTTTTTCTATTCATTCAGCTTTTTCTGTCTCACTTATTCCCGTGTTTTCAATGATCTTCATATACAACAACCGGCGCCTTTCGGCGCCGGTTCGGTTACTGCTTCTTCATGTCCAACTTCATTATCTGCTGTTCATACTTCTCTACGTTTATCAATAATATCTGTGCTAACTCTTTGGCGAATTGCGGACTCATTCTCACATTCACCACAGGCTTGATTCCCTCGTAATTACTGCTTATCAACCCCAGTGTCATTTCCATCTCATACGGACTGTAGCTTATGTTTGCCACATTACCATACACCTCAGGTATATTTACTTCACTTGCTTTCAATCTTTCGTCTTTTTCTTTTGCCATGTCATTGCTTCCTTGTGTTTATTTGCCTTTATATACGCCGTTTTCCCAAACGCCTTTTGCTATTAATTTACCATCTTTATCAAAGAGACGTCCATACCCGTGAGGTCTATCATTTGCAAACTCTCCTTGATAATATGATCCGTCAGGATTGTAATATGTGCCGATGCCATTTCCTTTGCCCTCTTTAAAATCTCCTACGTACTTGCCACCATTTTTATACACTCTGACTCCCTTTCCGTGCATCTTGTCTTTATAATAATCCCCTTCATAATATGCTCCACTGACAAAGGAATACCTGCCTTTACCATGTTTCAAGCTGTCTAAACTTCCGCCCTCATATTTGTCGCCACTGGCGTAATAATACACACAGTTGCCCGTTTGTTTACCGTCCTTATAGTCGCCCTCATATCTGTCACCATTACTAAAAAAGTATTTACCCTTGCCATCCGCCAATCCCTTCTTAATCTCCCCTTCATATCTGTCACCTCTTACATATTTTACTACAAAGAATCCTTCTCCCTTCCCTTCAACGAATGTTCCTTCAAAGACATCTCCACGGACAGATATTACCTTTCCCTTCCCATGAGGTTTATCATCTTTCATCTGTCCTATATATTTGCCCGGATATATTCCCACTCTTCCATCAGAATATAATTCGTCTTTTGTTTTGATCCCTGTTTCCTGTGCAACTGCTCCGCTTGCACACATTAACATCTGACTCAACATTAACATATATATAAATAATTTGCTTAGTCTCACGGCTTTCCTCCTATCTTCCTATCTCAAATCTGTGACTGGCTCCACCTCTAAAATTTGTTTCCCTCTTCTTGTTTGCCTCATTCAATCTTTGAGATACCTCTAACATAAACTCCCAGCCGTCCATTTTATGGTTTGTCCTCAATAACCATTCAAGCCCGTTTAGTCCTGTTGTCATCTTTTTGTAATTCGCCTCCCCTGTAACCGTTAAGTTATTATTCACTACGACACTTGTCTGTACTCCTGCATTTATATTCTTTCCTCCGTCTGACGTTTTTGACTGTTTATATGTTGCTGATGCAGTAAAGTCATCATCACGATACCCAACAGAAGAATCAATATTATCTTTATCAATATTATATTTCACTGATACTTTACCAACATTCAAATTTCCTTGCGTTGAATATCCGCCTTCTTTGGTCTTTTCTATTGTAATATTATTGTCTCCTGCTTCTATTGGAATCTTTGCACTATCTTTTACATCTGTTCTTGCTTCCATATAACCATATCCAACCGATACCCCCACAAAAGACATCAGTGCAGTATATAATATCTTATCCTCTATCGTTGCATTATTCATCAACTCAGATGCAAAACCCGGCAGTTCATTTATATTGCTCTGCAATGCTTTTCCGCTTTTTGTGCCCATTGCGATATCTATCATTGCGCTGAACATTGCTTCGTTGCGAAATGATTTAAAACTTCCATCGAAACTGTTTGCTCCTGCTCCTATCGCATTTTTAATTATTTCCTCCATCCTGCTTGGACGGTTTACTATTTCATTTGATCCTAATACGTCCTGCAATGCCGTGTTCAATGCGTTAGAATAAAGCTTCGCATCCATTCCCTTGAACATCTCTGTTTTCGAATAATCAAAACCTTTTAAAGAATATGGATTTTTCTGCAAGCCCTCAATATCCGGATATAATGTTACGCCTACAGTATTGCCCTTTTCATCAAAAGAATATTCCGCAGATGGTGTTCCCATCTCATTCTTTTTGATTATCGTTTTACCTCCATCTTTTATCTCAATGAAGTTCGATGTCATTTCTCCATTCGCGTTCATTTTGTCAAACTCAGCCATCGCCGCGTTTACTGCCGCCTGCAATCCTGCTGCCTTTGCTTTTCCTTCAGGGCTTTCCGCTTGCAGTTTCGCTAACGCGTCCGGATCTTTTTTGGCGAGTTCATTTTCTATTTCCGCTTTTCTTGCAGCGGCTTCTGTGGCGCTTTTCATGTTCGCGTCACCTACACCCGCGAGAAGTGTCATATCTTTTATTCTATTATATTCATCAACCAGTTGTTTTGATTGTTCTGTAAGCTCAGCGTCAGTATTAAATCCTTTTCCGCCTACAAGATTTCCAACGCTTTCACCTAATCCCTTCAATCTCGAGAAGCTTCCGCATATAGATTCATACATGCCGACCAGAAAGTTTTCCACTTTACTCAATGGATCTTTGCCTAAAGGATTTCCTTCGCTGTCCGTCTCATGTCCCATTTCTTTCAGAGCGGCGTCTGTCGCTATCTGCGTGTTCTTCTTATTAGCGAGATACGCCATGTGTCCCATCGCGAGGCTTCCCGTAAAGCCTCCCAAATCAGAAGCGCTGTATCCAGTTCCGGAATAAAATCCGGTTATTGTACTTGCCTGGCTCCAGCTCATATCGATTTCGCTTTCTTTTTTTTCGGCAAAAAGAAAGCTCGCAAAGAAAAGCCGCTGGGGATATCCCCAGTCCCCTTAAATTCTTTTTCTCATCATTCATCTTTATTCGAAGTGCTTAGCGCACTTTCGTGATTTTTGAAATCATTCATCTTATAATATCATTACGCGTTTATTCGCTTCGCTCAGTATACGCGTAATTTATTCTATCTCACTTATTCCCGTGTTTTCAATGATCTTCATATACAGCAACCGGCGCCTTTCGGCGCCGAATCAATTCTCATTTACTATTTTCTTTTATGAATTTTTGCTTTGCAGCTTCCTGCTTTTTCATTTCTTCTTCTGATGGAAAAGACCTTAAGCCTTGTTCTTGCTCATCAAATTCTATTCTTTTTTCCAAATATTCCATATATGCTTCAGGAGTATCTCTTATTTTACCCTTAGCATTCAGAATATAATAGCCAACTATCCATCCACCAAGTTCCGTTTTCTTCTCAATTACTTCTAAATTTTTATCATTTTCGTTTTTTATTGGCAATAACATATAAGATTTACCGCCATCTTCTGTTGCCTTATAGATTCTGCGTGTTTTCCTGTTTTTTGGATTAGAAAGAAAATAATCATTTTTATCCTTCTCCTCAATATTTATCGCATAAACATTTTTATCAAACGGAACATACACATATCCCTTCTTTTCCTCCGGTTTATATACAACCAAACACTTAAATATTTTTTTAAGAATGTCTTTCTTCGGTTTAATCGCCAAAAAACCTATCATCTCAGGATCTTCATCCATTTCCCAATATTCTACTGTTTTTTTCGTTTTGATCACTTCCTCTGCCTCCGGTTTTTCTTTAGCTTTGCAAGCAACATTAACAATATTAAATAACATCAAAAACAATATTGTTTTTCTCAGCATACAGCCCTCCCTATTTCTTTTTCTTATCGTAAAACAGGATATTACACGATTTTTCAAACTTATACTTCGTGGAATTTCTTGTACTATCATCAAGATTATGGTCATAGTTTAGATATCTATTCCCATCTTTTTTAATCAAATGCCAGTGATTTCCTATACCATCTGTGCCAGTATCACTAAAAGTTATCGCATACTTTATTCCATTGTTTTTCAGAGTAGTTAATGATGAAGTCTGTTGCGAGCTGCTCATTACCGAATGAGAGTTTACCGCACTTCCTGTATATGTTATCTTCGCTTCATTGCTGTCCATCGGCCTCTCGTCCGTCCAGCTCGGCAAATCCATACACATAAATGCACCGATAATTCCTCCATTTGTTCCCATTCCTATACGACCCTTCGTAACTTCACTTACATAATGATCACCGAAACTGTCATCAGTATATCCATATATCCATTTTAATTCATAAAATGATATTGCACAACATGCAGCTGAGGCAGTATCATCAGCCAATTTCTGCATTTTGGCAGCTCTGGCGTTAGGATCAGAAATACTCAGAACTTGCATAAAATAATTCTTCGTTTCGTTGAATATCCCTTCCCTGTTATTCACATTCCAGATATTTGCATTGTACCCAGAAATCTGATTATTCTTTTCGCTGATAAGCTCTGTTAATATTTTTATATCTTCAGCACTCGCTTTCTCCGCTTTCATTTTATACAGTTGATTCTTCATCTCTCCAATTTCAGTCTGCAAAGCTCCTATTTGCAATCTGCTCAAATCTCTGAGCCTGTCGAGTTTTGAATCAAAAGCAAAATCAGAACCATGATTTTGCAACATTTTCTCCATTGCTTCCATAATTTGCTGAGAAACCTTTCCTCCTCGTTCTTGCCCGTTTACAGTATCCATCATTTCAGCTACTTCTTCATCACTTCGAGGACTACTCAAATCTATATTACGTTCAGAAGAATCCTTTCCATTTTCTTTTCGAGCTTGTATCTGTGCTTTAATCCATGCCGGATTTTTTTGATTATATTGTCCATCTCCGTAAAATTGACCGTCAACTTCTCCTCCGAATGTTTCCCTTGCTGCCCGATCTATCCATTCTTCATTACTTTCCCAATGTAATCCATCTCCATTGACTATATCCCAACCAAGATTCGATACATGCTCTCCGACATAATCCAATCCTTCTTTCAATCTCGAGAAGCTTCCGCATATAGATTCATACATTCCCGCGAGGAAGTTCTCAACTTTTCCCAATGGATCTTTTGTGAGAGGGTTTCCTTCAGCATCGGTTGCCGTGCGGCCTTCTTTCTCTGCCGCATCTACTGCCTGGTTGTTCAGCCTCTTCTGGTAAAAATGTCCGGCTGCTCCCATCGCGAGGCTTCCCGTGAAGCCTCCCAAATCTGAAGCGCTATAGTTCATTCCGCTGTAGAAGCCTGTTGTTGTACTTGCCTGGCTCCAGCTCATGTCATATCTTGCCATGTTATACACGCTCAGCAGTCCGCTGTTTATCGTGTTATATGCCAGGTGTCCTAAGTATTCGTCCGTTG